>NZ_JBVAYN010000009.1:0-104342 GCF_055420065.1 Massilimicrobiota sp. mt181 | reverse complement strand
AAAGTTAATAAAGGGGTTGTGAACATGAAATATTGTGATGAATGTGGACATCCATTAATTCAAAAAGTTTGTGGTATTGATGGAGAAACGCCTTATTGTGAACATTGTCAGACATTTAAATTTCCTATGTTTAATAGCGCTATTTCTGCTATTATTTTTAATCCAACACAGGATAAAATCTTATTGATACAACAATATGGGAACCAGGATTATATTTTAGTAGCAGGGTATATTAATCAGGGTGAAAATGCTAAACAAACTTTAATCAGAGAAATTGAGGAAGAAGTTCATTTAAAAGTGATGCATTATGTTTATAATGATAATGAATATTTTCAAAAAACAAATACATTGATGCATAATTATGCAGTTGTTGTGGATTCTGAAGATTTTTCTTTGACGAGTGAAGTTGATAAAGCAAAATGGATTCCTGTTGAAAATGTGTTAGATGTCATTAAACAAGGATCATTGGCACAATCATTTGTGAAGAGATATTTAGAAAAAAGTAGGTGATGGTGATGAAAAAAATATTTTTCTTTGATATTGATGGAACTTTAGCTTTGCATGGTGTGATTCCACAAAGTAATAAAGATGTTTTAATGAAACTTCAGGAAAAAGGTTATTTGACTTTTATTTGTACGGGAAGAGCACCTTTTTATGCTCAGCATCTTTTTGGAAATCTTGTGAGTGGATTTGTTACATGTAATGGTCGATATATTTTATATCATGCTCAAAAGTTATATGGTAAAGTTTTTTCAAAGCAGGAACTGGCTTATTATCAAAAGAAAATCCAATCATTACATGCTGGCGCAATGTTCGTATCTGATCAGGTGGCTGTTCCTTATTTATTGGATCAACAGCAGATTCATTCTATACAAAATGAGTATGGACCACAGTGTGTACAAATTGAAGATAATGTAGAAAGACCTTTTTATACTTTCGATTTATTTTATCATACACTCCAACAACGTGATGAAATGATAGAGGCCTTTCAGGATGAACTGGTTATCAATGATCATGGTGGAACTGGTTCAGCAGATTGTTCAACAGTAGATTTTGATAAAGGTCATGCCATTGCTTATTTATTAGAACATTTTCAAATTCCTCAAGATCATTCCTATGCTTTTGGAGATGGATATAATGATCAGGCTATGTTTAGAGAAGCAGGACATTGTATTGCAATGGGAAATGCAGTAGATGTTTTAAAACAAAAGGCGACTTATGTAACGGATTCTATTGATCGTGATGGCATCTTAAAAGCTTTACAACATGAAGGTATTTTATAGAATAACTTTTAAAAAGTTGTTCTTTTTTTAAATCATCCTGTTTTGTACAATAAGCATGATTTATGCTATAATAGCTATACTTGAAATAAGAAAGGATTATCATATGGGAAACCTCAAAACAAAAAAATTGGTACAGGGTGCCATGATTGCAGCAATCTTTGGCGCTTTATCTGTTTTTAATACCTATACAGGTAGCTTGTTTGATATTTTTATTTGTTATGCGATGGTGATTCCACTCGTCTGGTTTGGTTATACTTATCGTTGGCAGGATAATTTGCTTGTAAGCTTTGTTGCCATGATTGTCATCATTATAACAGGATTGCCTTTTTTTGCGATTTCATCGTTTTCATCATGTTTGGCAGGTGTGTTTCTAGCTGAAGCTTTAAAACGTCAGGCTCCTAGGACAACACTTTTATTAGGAACTTTAGCTGTCACTTTTTTGAATAATATATTATTATATGAAGTCTTTTCTGGTTTGTTGAATATGGATTTGATTGGCGAAATGAAAGGACTCTATGTATCCATTAATCAAATAATGCCATCTTTAAGTCAAAATATATCTTTATCAGCCTTTTTATCATTGGCACCATTAGTCTTAATGCTGGTATCAGCCATGGAAATGTATGTCATTATTTTGTTATGTCAACTGACATTACCACGTCTTCAAATACCATTTCCTAACTCTTTCCATATTTCACAGATGCATATCAGTCGTCCTATAGGTTTTGTCCTTATCATTATAGTCCTCATAGGATATCTGGTTAAGGATGTTATGCATTTAGATATGATTTTGATCACATATTTATTTTATATGGCACTTATTGCTTTAGCGTTAGAAGGTTTAGCTTTTTTGTCATGGTTGGCTATTATGAAAAATAAATCATTCTTTATACTTTTAGCTTTTTTAGGATTGATGATTCCTGTAGTCAATAGTCTATATGTTGTCATAGGAATCATAGATATATTTAGTGATTTAAGAGGAAATATATTGTATAATAAACATAATGAACAATAAGGAGGGAAAATAATGATTAGAAGAATACTTCAAATAAGAAATCTTGTAGCGATTTTATTGATTGGAGAATGTGGACTATTATTTGGTTTATATCTTTTATTGAATGCTCCTATATTGTTAACTTTTAGTGTTTATGCCCTGATTAAAAATATTATTATTGTTTTTGTTTTTATCTATTTATCATATGTCTTAGAAAACAATCAATTAAGTGTTGAAGAAGTCTTGAATAGAGATGCAAAAAATGCTTTTATTTTTGGTGGTATTGCTTTAATTCAGTACGATGAAAATAGAAACATTGTATGGACAAGTGATTTGTTTAAAGAAATGAATATTAATATTGTAGGGGTTAAATTATTGGAATGGCAACCTCATTTGGCAACGCTTTTTGATGATGAAGATATTAAGGTTATTGATATTAAAGGGAAGAAGTTTGAAGCTTATAACAGTCAGGAAACAAAACTGATTTATTTAAAAGATGTGACACAGTTATTGTCATTACAACAGGATTATTTAGATCAGCAGGTATGTATGGCTTATATTACCATTGATAATTATGAAGAAACATTGGAAAATGCTGATGAACCAAAGATGGCATTGATTCAATCACGCTCAAGACAGGTTATTGTGGATTGGGCTTATTCTAATGGAATTATTATTAGACGTTTTAAATCTGGTGGATATTTGGCTTTCTTTAATGAAAGAATTTATCGTAAACAGGTTGAAAATAAGTTTGCGATTTTGGATACATTTAAAGAAATGTCTAAGGAATTAGATGAAGTCATGACACTAAGTATTGGGATTGGAAAAGGCTCTCGTGTTTTAAGAGAACTTGATGAAATGGCCTCTGCAGCATTGAATTTAACATATTCCCGTGGTGGAGATCAGGTAGCAGTGAAATCTGGAGATGATAAGGTTCGATTCTTTGGCGGAAATAGTGATACTTTCGAAAAGAGCAGTAAAGTCCGAGCAAGGGTTATTGCTCAATCATTGGCTGGCCTTATGAGAAATGCAAGTCGTATTTTAGTGATGGGGCATAAGAATTCAGATTTGGACTCGTTTGGAGCTTCTTTAGGTATTGCCAAGATTGCCAAAGCTTATGGAAAAAAGGTCAATGTGATTATTGATTTTGATTCTATTGAGAAGAAAACAAAAGAAGTTGCTGTCTTAGTTAAAGCAGATTCCAGATATAAAGGTTTACTGCTATCTGCCAGTGAGGCTATGGAACATATTGATAAGAATACTTTATTAATAGTTGTAGATAATCATAAATCAAGTTTGGCTTTATCTAAAGGACTTTTAGAGCGTGTTAAAAATAAAGTTGTGATTGATCATCACCGTCGAGGTGAAGAGTTTATCGAAGCACCAGTTTTAACATATATGGAGCCAGGAGCTTCAAGTACAGTCGAACTGGTTATTGAGCTTTGTGAATATCAAAATGTTGATTTGAAAATCAATGAGCTGGATGCTACAATAATGTATGCTGGTATGCTGGTTGATACTAATAATTTCAAGCAGCGTGTTGGTGTACGTACTTTCCAGTCAGCTGCACATTTAAAGGAAATGCAAGCGAATGTCACAATGGCGTATGAGTTTATTAAAGATTCATATGAGGAAACTTTACAACGCCTTTCTATTACTCAGACTGCTTATCAGTATAAGCCTTCTATCTTGATTGCCTGTGGACATGAGAATGAGGAATATACACGCAGTTTATTAGCTAAGTCCAGTAACGCTTTGCTTGAAATTAGTGGGGTTAAGGCAAGTTTTTCCATTGGAAGAGTTTCTAAGACAGTGGTTGCTGTGAGTGCGAGAAGTACAAAAGATATCAATGTTCAATTGATTATGGAATCATTAGATGGTGGTGGACATTTTAGTATGGCTGCTGCTCAATTTGAAAATAAGTCGATAGAAGATGTACGTCTTCTATTGGAAGAAAAAATTCAAGAATATTTAGATGATAGAGGTGAATAGGATGAAAGTCATTTTATTACAGGATGTAAAAAAATTAGGAAAGAAAAATGATATTGTAAAGGTTGCTGATGGATATGGTCAAAATTATTTAATTAAAAATAATTTAGCTATTTTGGCAACAGAACACGGTAAAAAGATGGTTGCTGAAACAAAGGAACAGGAAAGATTACAAGATTTAGAAAATAAGAAAGAAGCAGAAGCTTTAAAAGAAAAAATTGAAAGTTTAACTTTGGAATTTAAACTTTCATCTGGTAAGGATGGAAAAACATTTGGAAGTGTTTCAACAAAGAATATTGTTGAAGAGCTTGCGAAAACATATGATATTAAAGTTGATAAGAGAAAATTTATTAATGCAAGACCTATTCAAGCATTAGGTTATACAAACATGAAGATTGAATTATATAAGGGTGTTATTGCGACAATAAAAGTTCATTTGTCAGAAAAATAAGGAGTGAGAAAGGATGGCTAGAGAATATCCTCATGATTTAGATGCAGAAAGATCGTTGTTAGGGTCAATGCTTATATCAGGTGCTGCATGCCAAAATATTTTACCTTTGGCAACAAAAGATGATTTTTATTTGGATAGCCATCGTATCCTTTTTGAGGCTATGCAAACAATTTATAATCAAAATAGCCCTGTCGATGTGACGACTGTTACATCATATCTGGTAGATAAAAAATTATTGGATAAAGTGGGTGGGGTTGAGTATTTATTAGAATTAAGTGAATCTGTACCAACAACTGCTCATAGTGAATTTTACTTAAAGTCTTTAAATGAAAAGTCATTATTAAGAAGATTAATTAAAGAATCAACAGAAATTATTGATAAAGCTTATGGTGATATCGGGAATATTAATGATTTTATTGGAAATGTAGAAAAAGATTTTTTAAATGTCACAAGAGATCGTAATGCTGGAGAATTTCAGGATGTCAAATCTGTTATTCAAAAAGTGACTGATCGTTTAGTTATGTTACAAAAAGCAGATGGCAAGATATCTGGTGTTAAAACGGGTTACTATGACTTAGATAAATTAACATCTGGTTTTCAAAAAGGTGATTTGATTATTTTAGCTGCACGTCCATCAGTAGGGAAAACAGCTTTTGCATTGAATGTGGCTTATAATGTTTCCTATAAGTCTGATGAAGCCGTTGCTATCTTTTCACTGGAAATGCCTGCTGAACAGCTGATTCAACGTATTATCTGTTCGGCTGGTAGTTTAAAAGCTGAGTCTTTACGTTCGGGTTCTATTTTAAAAGAAAGTAGCGAAAGATATTATGCGGCAGCCGACAAAGTTTCTAAATGTAATCTTTATATTGATGATACACCAGGGATTCGTGTTGGAGAAATTGCGGCGAAATGTCGTCGTTTGAAACGAGAACAAGGCTTAAAAATGATTGTGATTGACTATTTGCAGTTGATTTCAGGACCGGCGAATAGCCGTGAATCTAGACAGCAGGAAGTATCTGATATTTCTAGACAGTTAAAAATGATTGCCAGAGAATTGGAAGTTCCCGTTTTAGCTTTAAGTCAGTTATCACGTTCTGTTGAAAAGCGTGATAATAAGCGACCTGTTTTATCAGATTTAAGAGAATCAGGAGCCATTGAACAGGATGCTGATATTGTTTCATTTATTCATCGTGAAGATTATCAGGATCCTAAAAAAGAAGCAGAAACACAAGGGGCTACAGATATTATTATCGCAAAACATCGTAATGGTGCCTTGGCGGATATACGTCTGGTTTTCTTGAAACAATATAGTAAATTTGCGAATCCGGCTAGATCAGATCAGCAAATTAATCCTTTAGAAGGAGTTAAAGATGTCAGAACATGATGATTAAGGAGTTTGAAACTCCTTTTTATTTAAAGATAATTGGATAAAGGAGAAGCATTTATGATATTAACAACCAAAAGATTAATCCTTAGACCATGGGAAGAAACTGATGCTGAAAGTCTTTTTACATATGCAAAAGATTCTGATGTTGGACCGATTGCAGGATGGCCACCGCATCAAAGTGTGGAGGAAAGCCTGGATGTTATTCGACATGTCTTTAATGGAGCTGAATGTTATGCAATCTGTGAAAAGGACAGTCATCAAGCTATTGGAGCTGTAGAACTGAAACTTCATGGGCATACAGATATGACTGAACGCGATGATGAATGTGAACTTGGTTACTGGTTGGGTCAGCCATATTGGGGAAGAGGTTATATGCCAGAAGCTGCTGCTGAACTGATTCGACACGCCTTTGAAGATTTAGATATGAAGACAATCTGGTGTGGATACTATGATGGAAATGTCAAATCTCAAAGAGTTCAAGAAAAACTGGGATTTATTTATCATCATAGCTGTGACAAAGTACCAGTACCTTTGTTGAAGGAAGTGAGAATTGGTCATACAAATTATATGACAAAGGAAGCTTGGGAAAAGATGAAAGAAGGAAACTCATAATGTTATTTCCTTTTGAAGATGCACCCAATACAGCAACGCTTATCTGTTGTCATATTCTTGATCAAAATGATCCTATTTTATATGTTTCCCATGATGAAGATGATGGTATGTGGCAATTTCTATGTGGGCAACAACATACCAGTAGTGAGGCAAGATTGGTTTCTCTTCAATTTGTATACGAATTAGATCCATCTATTGCTGTTTTAAAAGATATGCCCTGTGGCTATTATGCACAAAGAAAGTCAAGACAGGAGAATTGGATAATAAGAAAAAAAGAAAACACACTCTAAGGTGTGTTTTTATATATCTATCCTTCAAATGTAGGACGAACAACCAAATCAGAAACATCAACACCATCTGGCTGTGAAATCGCATATAGCACAGCATTTGCAATTGTTTCAGGTTGTAATCCAAATTGTTCATAAAAACCTTCGACCATCTTTTTATGATCATTTTCTACAACATGATTCAACAATTCTGTTTTGATGGCTCCTGGGTAAATCGTTGTTGTACGAATATTTTTACCTTCTTGATTTGTTTCACTGTTAAAAGACTGCAACATGACTTTCACAAAATGCTTTGTTCCACAATAAACAGCATTCCCTGGAACCAATGTTGTTCCGGCACGTGATGATGTAATAATAATATGACCTGAATTTTGTTTGTAGAATTCAGGAATGACTGCATACATTGAATTGAGGACACCTTTAATATTGATATCAACCATATCCATCCATCCTTTGATATCTAATTCAGACATATTTCCTGTGGGCATAATTCCTGCATTCGCAAATAAGACATCGACTTTTCCAAATTTTTCTTTTGCTAATTTCACAATGGCTTTCATATCTTCTACATTTGTCACGTCTGATTTTAAGTAAATAGCATTTTCACCTAATTCATCTGCCAGTTTTTCTAAACGATCTTCTCTTCTGCCACTTAATACGACTTTGGCACCATGTTTGGCCAAAACTTTAGCTGTTGCTGCACCAATACCAGAAGTGGCTCCTGTAATAATAATCACTTTGTTTTCTACATTTTCCATTTGTTCTTCCTCCTTTTGACAATGTTATTTTATCAAAGCCTTCTATAAAAAAATAATTGTTAAAAATCATAGATGTATGACTTTAAATCATAGTATAATATGATTATAAAACATAAGGGGGCTATATGGAATTAAGACAATTGCAGTATGTTATAAAAATCGCTGAATGTGGCACAATGCTTAAAGCATCGCAAGAGTTATATATATCACAATCAGGCTTAACACGTTCTTTAAAAACCTTAGAAAAAGAGCTTGGTATGGAATTATTTGATCGTATCAATAATCGCCTCATTCTCAATGAATATGGACAAACAGTTGTTGAAGAAGGGAAAGATATACTCAAGCATGTTGATCAACTACAAGAGAAAGTCAAAAATCAATATAATCGCAATATGAATATGTTTATTGGTTCCTGTGCTCCAGCACCATTATGGGCTTTGCGATATACGATGAAACGTCAATATCCTGATATGTCTTTTGGATATGAGATTAAAGCAGATGCTGAAGAATTGATTCAAGGTTTTCATGATCATTATTACTCAGCTATTATTTTAGATTATCCTATACATAAAGAAGATGTTGTTTGTTTTCAAATATGCCAGGAAGTTTTAAATATTTCAACAACATCCAATCAACCATTATCCTCTAAAAAAGAAATGACTTTTGATGAATTAAATGGAGAGAACTTTTTAGAATATAATAATACAGGATATTGGCATGAAGTCTGCAAGGAAAGCATGCCTGATTCACATTTTATTGTACAGGATGATTTGGAATTGTATCAGATTCTTCAAAGGCAATCTTCTTTGCTCACTTTTAGAACGAGCCTGACAATACCGAGATTTCATCTTTATGAAGACAGAGTTTATGTTCCTATTGTGGATCCATCAGCGACATTAACTTTCTATTTGATATGTCACCAAAATCATTTTGATAAAATAAAAAAAGTTCAAGATCATATCAATAAAGTAGATTGGACGCATTATCGTAGTGAAGATTTTGAGATTAAATAAAAATGTATCAAGGAGATTAAATTATGCTTGTGTTTTGGATTATGGGCAATAATTTTAAAAGAGACAAATGAAATGATTGGCTAGGCTGGTCTGACAATGCAACCTTATAAGAATACAGAATATTGGAAGTGGGTTATTTGTTGAAAGAAGAATTCTAGCACCAAGGATATGCGATAGAAGCAGCTTTAGGATGTCAAAAATATGCTTTTGAAAATTTACAGACAGATTATTTATATGCCATTTAAATGAAAAGATAAACAAAAAATGATAGACATCAAGAGATGAATATCATTTTTATGTGCGTTTATCAAATTGTTGATGGCATGTTGGACAGGTAATTGTAATGTTACCTTTTCCTTTAGGAACTCTTAAATATTGATGACAATGAGGACATTTTAAATATTTATGTGTTTTACGATATTTCCATTTGTTTTTCTGTCTATTAAAGAACTTTCTGATACCTGCTGTTTTTGCCAGGAACCATTCATTTTCCATACGACGTTTATATCCCTGTTTAGAAAACATTCTAAACAAAGTGTAAATGATAATAGCATAGCATAAGATTGAAACGATAGGAATAAATAAAGAAATAATCAGTAAAACAATATAAGTTACAAATAAAAAATTACCAAACTGATCGACGCCATATCTGCCATACATAAAATTTCTTAACCAATTCATTTATATCACCGCAGTTATTATAACGATGAATTATGAATGAAATATGTACTCAGATATTTTCCAGATAAGTATATTCATTTTTTATGTTTTATAGTATAATGGAAAAACATGGAGGTTGACGAATATGTATAATCAATATAGAGAAGGATGGCTCGAAGTGATATGTGGCTGTATGTTTGCCGGAAAGACAGAAGAGCTGATCAGACGTATTAATGTTTTATCTTATGCCAAGAAAAACATTATTGTTTTTAAACCCAAAATAGACAATCGTTATTCTGAAAAAGAAATTGTATCTCATGCTGGGACAAAGGTACCTTGTATTGTTGTGAAAGAGTCTAAAGACATATTAAAATATGTGAAACCAGATACAGAAGTGATTGCGATAGATGAAGTTCAATTTTTTGATCATGATATTGTAGATGTTTGTGAGTATCTAGCTGATAAAGGATTAAGAGTTATGGTTGCTGGATTAGATAAAGACTTTCGTGGTGAACCTTTTGGTGTTTTGCCTGAACTACTCACACGTGCAGAATTTGTTACAAAACTGACAGCTGTATGTGCTAAATGTGGAGCTCCTGCAACACGTACACAAAGACTTGTGGGAGGACAACCTGCATCTTTTGAAGATCCTGTTATTATGGTAGGAGCAGATGAACGATATGAACCACGCTGTCGACATTGTCATGAAATTTTAAATAAACCACATAAATTTTAAAAGTTCATAATAAAGACACATTTCTCTTATATATTATAAATGTCGAAAGACAAATACGATAGTATTGATTCCCCTCAAATCTATCATATATCCCTAAGAAAGAGATGCTTCCCCAAAGCATCTCTTTCATTTTGCATATTTTCATGAAAAAAGCATAGACTTTATATATGAGAAAAGAAAAGGATATAGAATTATGTCATCAGGAAGATATTGATCAGCTTTCCACAAAAGATCTTTTTAAACAGCATTTTCATATTTGCTATTTAAGAGGAGATGGCTGGAAAAAAGGGAATCATTATGTGTTTTGTTATCCATATCTCTATTTATATGCCTTCCATATGTTTATTATTAGAGAAATAGAAAAGAGGGGTTATAGTATAGATCCATTATGGAAAGATGCTTGTTATAGAGGGATTCATCATGGTTATGAAATTTCTTTAATGACTTATTGTGATATAGACATACCAGAACATCTTTATAAGGAAAATTAAATGGAAAAAAATATGTCTGTTCATATCTCGTTCATATTGACAAGGTATATTATAAGTGTAAAGATAATAGAATTCATAAAAACTCCCTTTAAAAATATGTATTCTAAGAAAGAACCACTGAGTGGGTTCTTTTTTTTGTAATCAGAAAAAAATCATGTATAATAACAGAAAGGGGTTGATGAAATGAAAAATATTTTATTTGATTTAGATGGAACATTAACAGATCCATTTTTAGGTATAACACGTTCTGTGGCGTATAGTTTAAAATCATTTGGTATTGAAGTTGAAGATTTAAAAACGCTGAAAAGATTTATTGGACCACCTTTGGATGTGTCTTTTCGAGAATATTATGGGATGGATGAAAAGCAAAGCTGGCAGGCTGTAGAAAAATATCGTGAATATTTTTCTCAAAAGGGTTTATATGAAAATAAATTATATGATGGAATTGATGCTTTTTTGCAGGATTTGGTCAATCAAGGTTTTCAATTATTCGTATGTACCAGCAAGCCAGAAGTCTTTGCTAAAAAGATTCTTGATCATTTTTCCTTAACAAAATATTTGACAGGAATTTATGGAGCTACTTTAGATGGTCGTCTTAAAAATAAGGGAGATATTATTGCTTGTTGTTTACAACAGGAACAATTAAATCATCAGGATTGTATCATGGTTGGAGATCGACAACATGATATTATCGGTGCCCATCAGAATCAGATACCTTGCATTGGTGTCTTATATGGTTATGGAGATTTAGAAGAATTTCAAAAGTATCAGTGTGATTATATTGTTGAAGACTTAAAAGAATTAAAAAAGATAATAGAGGAATGGACAAATGCCAAGTAAGTATCAGAAAATATATGAAGATTTAAAACAGAAGATTGAAAGAAATGAGATTCAGGCGAATACATTATTACCTAGTGAAAATGAACTCATGAATATCTATCATTCTTCTCGTGATACGATTCGTAAATCATTATCCCTATTACAACAAAATGGATATATCCAAACAAATAAAGGAAAAGGGTCCTTTGTTTTAGAACATGATAAAATTGCTTTTCCTGTTTCAGGCCTAACAAGCTTTAAGGAGTTATCACATACATTGCCGGGTACAGTCAAAACAATTGTCCACTGTTTTGAAAAAATTCCAGCCTCTGCGTATCTTAAAAAGGAACTCTATATGCAAGAAGGAGATGTCTATCATATTGAAAGAATTAGAAATATTGATGGAGAAAAAATTATCTTAGATATTGATTATATCAATGCTAGTGTTATTCCTGATTTGACTCAGGAGATTGTTCAAGATTCTATATATGAATATATCGAAAATCATCTTGGGTTAAAGGTGTCTTTTGCCAGAAAAGAAATCACAGTTGTTTCGGCAAGTGAGAAAGAAAAAGAAATACTCGATATGCAGGACTTTGATTTGCTTGTCTGTGTGAAAAGTTATACATATTTAGAAGATGCCACATTGTTTCAATATACCGAATCAAAGCATCGCCCTGATAAATTTAGGTTTGTTGAATTTGCCAGAAGAAGTCATATGTAATATATAAAAAAAGAAAGTATAGATGCAGTGAAATGCGTCTATTTTTTTTGTTTGAAATGAATATTTACTGTTGACAAACATATACGTACAAGATAGGAGAGAAAAAATGGGAAAGTTTGAAAAAGATGCAAAGGATTTATTGGAATATGTAGGTGGCAAAGAGAATATCAATGCCGTTTCACATTGTGTAACAAGAATGCGTTTTGCTTTGGTTGATTCTAAAAAAGCAGATGTTGACAAAATTGAATCACTCCCTTCTGCAAAAGGAACATTTACTCAATCAGGACAATTTCAGGTCATTATTGGAAATGAAGTTTCTGAATTCTATAATGATTTTGTAAAAGTGAGTGGTATTGAAGGTGTCAGCAAAGATGCAGTCAAAGATGCTTCAAAAACAAATCAGACATGGCTACAAAAAATGATGGGAGCTTTAGGAGAAATCTTCGCTCCATTAATCCCAGCATTGATTTGTGGAGGTTTAATTTTAGGATTTAGAAATATTATTGGAGAAATTAATTTCTTTAATAATGGAACACAAAGTCTGGCAGATATTTCACAATTCTGGGCAGGAACTTATAGTTTTTTATGGCTGATTGGTGAAGCTGTTTTCCATTTATTGCCAGTTGGTATTGTTTGGTCTATCACAAAGAAAATGGGTACGACAGAAATTTTAGGGATTGTATTAGGATTAACGCTTGTTTCTCCACAATTATTGAATGGATTTAGTGTTGCCAGTACACCAGCTGATCAAATTCCAGTATGGGATTTTGGATTTGCGCAAGTGCAAATGATTGGTTATCAGGGACAGGTCATTGCAGCGATGATGGCAGGATTTGTTCTAGTGTATTTGGAAAAATTCTTTAGAAAAGTGACACCAAGTGTCATTAGTATGATTATTGTTCCATTTTGTTCATTGGTCCCAGCAGTCATTATTGCTCATACGATTGTAGGTCCTATTGGATGGGCAATTGGAAATGCTATTGCCGATATTGTTTATGGAGGTTTAACTTCAAGCTTTGGTGTTTTATTTGCAGCTGTTTTTGGATTGATTTATGCACCTATTGATACAACATTAGCGAATATGTTTGGTGGAACAATCTTATGGCCAATGATTGCTTTATCTAATATTGCTCAAGGTTCAAGTGTTTTAGCTATGTCTATTTTACAAAGACATGATGAAAGAGCACAACAAATCAATGTGCCAGCATGTATTTCTTGTTATTTAGGGGTCACTGAACCGGCATTGTTTGGGGTTAACATGAAATATGGTTTCCCACTTGTTTGTGGAATGATTGGTTCAGCTATAGCAGCAGTGATTTCTGTTGGATTTGGCGTACAGGCATTTAGTATAGGTGTTGGTGGTTTACCTGGAATTATTTCTATTAAACCAGAATATTGGATTTATTTCTTATTAGCTATGGTTGTAGCTATTGTGATTCCATTTACTTTAACAATGATTGTTGGTAAAAAGAAATTAGCTGTTCCCGTTCAAAAGCATGAAGAAAAAGATTTCATCTCTCCAATGCAAGGACGATTAATGCCATTAAGTGAAGTAGAAGATCAGGTTTTCTCATAAGGTTTAATGGGTGATGGTTTTGCAGTTGAATTAAAAGATGGGGAAGTTCTAGCACCATTTAGTGGTGAAGTTGTCATGACATTCCCTACAAAACATGCTTATGGATTAAGACGTGAAGATGGTTTAGAAGTACTGATTCATATTGGTATGGATACAGTTCAATTAAATGGTGAAGGATTTGAATCATTTGTTCAACAGGGAGATCATGTCACTCAAGGACAAGTTTTAGCAAAAGTCAATATAGATTATGTTTTATCACAAGGAAAGTCAGTCGTTTCACCAGTTGTCTTTACAAGTGGTCAACATATTGAATGTCAAGGACAGGATGTCAAATATAATCAGGAAAATATTTTCAAGTGGAAAGGGGAAAATGAAGAATGATGACATTTCAAGATAAAGTTGTTTATCAGGTTTATCCTAAATCTTTTCAAGACAGCAATCATGATGGATTAGGAGATATTCGTGGTATTATCCAACATTTAGATTATTTACAGAAACTAGGAGTGGATTATATTTGGATGAATCCTATCTTTGTATCACCACAAAACGATAATGGATATGATATTGCAGATTATTATGCTGTTGATCCTCGTTATGGAACAATGGAAGATTTGGAATTATTAATTGCTGAAGCAAAAAAAAGAAATATTTATTTGATGTTTGATATGGTTTTTAATCATACATCAACTTATCATGAATGGTTTCAAAAAGCTTTATCAGGAGATCCTAAATATAAAGATTATTATTTCTTTAAAAAAGGAAAAGATGGAAATCCACCAACGAATTGGGAATCTAAATTTGGTGGAAATGCATGGAAATATGTAGAAGAATTTGATGAATACTATCTTCATCTTTTTGATGAAACACAGGCTGATTTGAATTGGAAGAACCCAGAAGTCAGAAAAGAAATGGCAAATATTGTGAATTTCTGGATTGAAAAAGGTGTTAAAGGATTTAGATTTGATGTTATTAATCTGATTGATAAAGAATCTTTTGAAGATGACTTTGAAGGTGTAGGAAAAAGATTTTATACAGACCGACCATTGGTTCATACTTATCTTCATGAACTTTCTCAAAATTCTTTTGGAAAATATGATGATATTATCACTGTTGGAGAGATGTCAGCAACTTCTCTTGAAAACTGTGTAGGATATACAAATCCTGATAATCAGGAACTTTCTATGGTATTTAGTTTCCATCATTTAAAAGTTGATTATAAAAATAAAGAAAAATGGACATTGATGCCATTTGATTTCCAAGAATTAAAACAGCTATTAAATGATTGGCAATTAGGTATGCAAGAAGGACATGGATGGAATGCTGTATTCTGGTGCTGTCATGATCAACCACGTGTTCTTTCACGTTTTGGAGACGATAAGAATTATCCAAAGGAATCAGCAAAAATGCTGGCAACAACAATCCATATGTTAAGAGGAACACCTTATATTTATCAAGGTGAAGAAATTGGAATGACAAATGCTTATTTCACAGATATTCATCAGTATCGTGATGTTGAAAGCTTAAATGCATATCAGATTCTTAAAGATAATGGTGTCTCAGATGAAGAAATTTATCAGATTTTATTAAGCAAATCAAGAGATAATGCGCGTACACCAATGCAATGGAATGATCAGGCATATGCTGGATTTAGTGATGTTGAACCATGGATAGAACCTATCTACAATTATAAAGATATTAATGTTGAAAAAAATCTAGAGGATGAAGATTCAGTATTCTATTATTATCAAAAACTGATTCAATTAAGAAAACAATATCAAGTGATTAGTTTAGGAACTTATGAACCATTATTATTAGATCATCCAACAATTTATGCATACAAACGTCAATATCAAGATCAGGAAATTGTTGTTTATAATCATTTCTATGGTGATGAGACAACATCTATTCATATAGATGCTTCACAATATGATATTTTATTATCAAATGTTCATCGCCAAACTTTATCAGATGAAATCACTTTAAAACCATATGAATCACTTGTTTTAATCAAAAAATAAATCATAATATACTTAAATATGAAATGGGACACATTGATTGTGCCCTTTTTCTATATCTATGTTTACACAATAAATAGATAGATTATTTATGAAAATGCCAAAAATAGAAATAGATTTTATATTTTTCGATACAAAATGATATATTTATGTTTAACAAAAGAAATGAATAATGATAAAATATTATCCATACAGATTTGGGGGTTGAAGTTATGAAGAAAACGGTTAAAGAGGCTTTTGTTGCTTCCATACCAGTGATGATGGGATATATTGTATTAGGAATGGCATTTGGCATATTATTGGAAAGTAATGGCTATTCATTTTTATATGCACTTTTTATGAGTCTTTTTATCTATGCTGGAAGTATGCAGTTTGTTGCCATTAATTTGCTGGTTTCCGGGGCTTCTATTATCAATACAATCATCATGACGCTTCTAATCAATGCCAGACATCTGGTTTATGGGTTATCAATGATTAAGAAGTTTGAGAATATGGGAGCACTCAAACCCTATATGATTTTTTCATTAACAGATGAAACATATTCACTATTGGTCAGTGCTAAAGCACCAGAAGGGTGTATAGAAAAGTATTATTTGTTTTTTATCTCTTTATTTGATCAATGTTATTGGATTTTAGGAAGTGTGATAGGTGCTCTTATTGGTTCAATGTTAACAATCAATACAACAGGGCTTGATTTTGCGATGACAGCACTCTTTGTTGTGATTGTCGTAGATCAGTATTTGAATTCAACAAAACATCTTTATACATATATTGGGTTTGGTATTAGTATTGTATCTTTATTGATTTTTGGAAGTGAAGCTTTTATTATTCCATCTATGATTGGAATTGTATTCAGTTTGATTTATGTTTATCACAAAGGAGGACAAAATCATGTATGAAATATTATTGATTTGTGTGATAGCCATTATTACATTTATCACAAGAGTTTTACCTTTTTTAGTGTTTAAAAATAAAGCTTATCCTATCATAGAATACTTAGGTGATGTTTTACCTTATGCCATTATGGCAATGCTTGTGGTGTATTGTTTAAGAAGTGTTGATTTATTGAGTGGAAATCATGGTATTTGTGAAATCATAGGTGTTGGAAGTGTTGTTTTATTACATTTATTGAAAAGGAATACACTTTTATCTATTATTGGGGGAACTTTGATTTATATGTTATGTGTTCAAATTATCTTCATATAACTTATGGTATAATGGAAACAGGTAGGTGAAATCTATGAGAGAAAATATGAAATTTGATACAAATATTTATCAATTAAGAGAATCAGTTTTAAAAAGAATGATTCAAATTATTCAACAACAAAGATATGTAGAAGACAATAATATTGTTTTCTATGGAGATTCTATTATTGAGTATTATGATGTCGAACATATTTTTAAAAGTTTAGGGCATGTTTATAATTGTGGTATTGGTGGTATCACTTCAGATATGTTGTTGCATTTTTTAGATGAAGGTGTTATCAAATATCATCCAAGTCAGGTTTACATATTTATTGGAACAAATGATTTGGGTAATACTGTTATGGCGAGTCCAAGAGACATTGCTTTAAATGTGAAAGAAATGGTCGAAATCATTCATTATAATTTGCCTAAATGTCAGATTCATTTAATCAGTCCTATTCCATGTGTGGAAAAGATTCATGGCTATGCATCTATGCATCAGGGACTGAGAAGTAATGATATTTTAAACATGTTGATTTCTGAATATCAAAGAGTTATACCTTATGATTATGTGGATTATATTGATGTCTTTTCAGCGCTCTACGATGAACATCAAAAACTTAGAGAAGATGTTTTTATCGATGGTTTACATATTAATGAGGATGGTTATGCTTTATTGACAGAGGCCATCTCTAAACATTTGAAAGGGGAATAGTATGCAAAAATATTATGAAATACAGACGTCTCAAGGGGTTATGCGTGGCTTTTTTCATGTGCCAGAACAAGAAAAATTTCCTGTCTGTTTAATTTTTCATGGGTTTACTGGACAAAATACAGGGACAAAGTTTTCTTATGTAAAATTATCTCGTTTATTAGAAAAACAAGGCATTGGAACCATTCGTATGGATTTTTTAGGAAGTGGGCAATCTGACTTGGATTTTAGAGATATGACTTTTGAAAATGAGTTATCTTCAGCACTTCTTATTTTAGAAGAAGTTAAGAAAATGGACTGTGTGACAGATATTTATTTATTAGGTCATTCCATGGGTGGAGCTATTGCCAGTGAAGTAGCAAAGAGATTCCCTCAAGATATTTCTAAAATGTGTCTATGGGCACCTGCCTTTAATTTGCCAGAAGCTATTGAATATTTAAAGGGACATGTAGAAGAGGCTCCATTCTATGATCATGGAGGTTTTGAAATCTCTCAGGCATTTGTTGATGACATAACTTCTAGAAATTTGTATCAGGATTTGGACACTTATCAGAACGATTTGATGATTATTCATGGAACAGAAGATACAACAGTTCCTTTTCAAATATCGGAAAAGTATTTAAAAGGATTTGTTAATCCAATTTTTTATCCTATTGAAGGAGCTACTCATAATTATGATAAATTGGAACATATCAATCAGGTTATTCAATTAACATATAATTTTTTAACACAACAAACATCAGAGACAAAATAGTCTCTGTTTTCTTTTTATAATAAATATGCTTATATACACAAAAGAGCAAAGCTTTTTGTATTGTCTTTTCAATGAATTGTGTTATAATCAAAAAGGCAAATAAGGGAGTGAAATAAATGGAAAACATTAGAAATATAGCTATTATTGCTCACGTCGATCATGGTAAAACAACTTTAGTGGATCAGTTATTAAAATTATCTGGAACATTAAAAGATAATGAACAAATTGCAGAAAGAGCAATGGACTCAAATGCCATTGAAAGAGAACGTGGTATTACTATTTTAGCTAAAAATACAGCTATTCATTATAAAAATTATCGTATTAATATTATGGATACACCAGGGCATGCTGACTTTGGTGGAGAAGTTGAACGTATCATGAATATGGTAGATGGTGTTTTATTGGTTGTTGATGCTTATGAAGGAACAATGCCACAGACACGTTTTGTTTTAAAGAAAGCATTAGAAGCAAAGGTAAAACCTATTGTTGTTATTAATAAGGTGGATCGTCCTGTTGTTCGTATTCATGAAGTTATGGATGAAGTTTTAGAATTATTCATGGAATTAGGAGCTGATGATAATCAGTTAGATTTTCCAACTGTCTTTGTTTCAGCATTAATGGGAACATCTAGTTTGGATCCTGATATTTCTACTCAAGTTCCTAATATGGATTGTTTATTTGATATGATTATCAATGAAATTCCAGCACCATTGGTTGATGAAGAAGGTGGATTACAATTCCAGCCTGCTTTACTTGATTATAATGAATATGTAGGACGTATTGGAATTGGACGTATTCAAAGAGGAAAAGTCAAAGTCAATGAAACAGTTGTTTGTTTACGTGCAGATGGGACAAAAACACAATTTAGAATTCAAAAGCTTTTTGGTTTCTTAGGATTACACAGAATTGAGATTGAAGAAGCGAGTGCTGGGGATATTGTTGCGATTGCAGGACTTGCTGATATTGGTGTTGGGGAAACAGTATGCTCAATCGGACATGAAGATCCATTACCATTATTACGTATTGATGAACCAACGATTCAAATGGTTTTTGGAACAAATACGTCGCCATTTGCAGGAAAAGAAGGTAAATTTGTTACAGCAAGTAAAATTGAAGAAAGATTATTTAGAGAAACAAATAAAGATGTATCTTTAAAGATTGAAAGAGTGCCTAATGCAGAAGAATGGATTGTTTCAGGACGTGGAGAATTACATTTATCTATCTTAATTGAAAATATGCGTCGTGAAGGATTTGAATTACAGGTTTCAAAACCAAAAGTTATTATTAAAGAAATAGATGGTGTGAAATGTGAACCATATGAAGAAGTCTTTATTGAAGCTCCAGATGAATGTATTGGAAGTATTATTGAGTCATTAGGATTTAGACGTGGAACATTAGAAAATATGGAATCTGATAGTGGAATGACAAAAGTTCAATATATTATTCCTTCACGTGGCTTGATTGGTTTTATGACAAACTTCTTAACTATGACAAAAGGATATGGAATTATTAACCACTCTTTCTTGGATTATCGACCAATGGAAGGTGCCACTGTTGGAGAAAGACAGTTAGGTGTTCTTATTTCTATTGATACTGGGCAAACAACAGCTTATGCCTTAGGTGGTGTAGAAGATCGTGGTGTTATGTTTGTTGGACCAGGTGTAGAAGTTTATGAAGGTATGATTGTTGGTGAACATAGTCGTGACAATGATTTGGTTGTCAATGTCACAAAAGGAAAACAATTGACAAATACACGTTCTTCAACAAAAGACTCAACAGTTGTTTTAAAGAAACCAAGAGTTTTCAACCTTGAAGCATGCTTGGATTATATTAATGATGATGAACTTGTTGAAGTGACACCAAAGAACATTCGTTTAAGAAAACGTTTATTAACTGAAAACGAAAGAAGAAAAGCATATACAAAAAAGATGAATGGATAAAATCACTCAATGAGTGATTTTTTCTATACTTCATTTTTAATGAAATTATACGAAAGTCTGATTTGATAATCCTATGATGCTAGTACGAAAAGAATATGAAAATATGTTAAATAGGTTTTTCGGTAATAAGTTAAATTGATAAAAAGTGTTTTATATATCAAAATTATGATATTATTTTTCAGTGAATTTACAAATAAATACAAGAAATTCACAAAAAATCCAATAAAAATTTGAGTATTTCTAAAAAAAGTGGTATATTGATGAAGGTAAATGAAGCAATCTATTGCATTGTAAAACGCTTTCATTTATAATAAATATTAAGGAGGGGACGCAGTGAAAATTAAATTACAAGTACAATTTCATAATAAAAACGTTGAAACAACATCTATTGAGAAGTTAGTAAAAGAGGATGTAAAATCAAAAGGTGTGAAGATGACAACTATTGATACATTAGAGGTTTACTATAAACCAGAAGATACTTCAATATATTATGTTGCAACAACAAAAACTGGTGAAGTCGTTGGAAATGATCAACCACTATACATCGGTTAATCTTAATATTACTACATATACCCAAAATAAAAAGAGATTTCTAAATTGAAATCTCTTTTTATTTGACAATATGAATTCTTTCTTGTTTTTTATCTTTGGCAGGTGCGTCCTGATTCATATATCCAATAGCAGCACATCCGACAACCTGATGGTTATGAGGGATACCAAGCTGGCTGAGGACTTCTCTGACCTCATCTACATCTTGTGTGTCACGTAACTGGTTAATCCAGCATGAACCAATATTTAAGCTTGTGGCAGCTAAGAATATATTTTCTAGCATACAACTTCCATCTTCTACGCGTCTAGAGTCGTATTCAGGACCACTTACAATGAGAAGAACAGGAGCATGGTAAGAAAAATGATAAGTATCAGGTTTCTTTTCTCCTCTTTCCTCGTAAACAGTCTTAATAGCATCTGTCAGTTTATCGATATATTCAGGGTTGGTTATCGCAAAGACTTCACATAGCTGTCTATTCATAGCACTAGGGGCTTGAATTGCAGCCTGTAAAATAGCTTGAAGTTCTTCATCTTTAATCATCTCTGATTGATAACTACGACAACTTTTTCTTTGAGCAATCGTTTGTAAAGTTTCGTTCATTTTTTTTCACCTCTTTATTTATATTATAATCTGATTGTTTGAAAAAACAATGATAAAAAGATGAATTTGTGATATACTAGGAACAATTAAGGAGGAATGAATGTGAAGAAATTATTCTTTGGATTAATAGCACTCTTTTTGTTGGTGGGATGTTCCCAAAACCAACAGACAACAGTTTTTATGCTGGAAAATGATCAGAAATTAAGTGCTCTGTACAATTCGGAAGGTGAAAAACTGACTGATTATTTGTATGAATCATATCAGAAAATAGATGGTATTGGTTATATTGTTACAAACAAGGATAAACAAGTTGGATTGATTTCTTTAGAAGGAGAAGAAATTATCAAAATGGGTGAGTATGAAACATTAGAAAGCGTTGGTCAAATGTTTTATGCGACTCAAAAGACAGAAGAAGAGAAAAAAGATGACGAAGAAGTTAAGGAAGAAGAAGTGAAGAATGTTTTTGTATCTGAAAACTTATATGTACTCAATGATGAAGGAAATGTTTTATATCAGGCTGGGGACCAAACTCAAATTATGAAAAGTGGTTTGCCAGTTATCAAACAGGATCAAAATTATATAGTTCTGTATAAAAATGGTGAGGAACTTTATAATGGACAAGATGAAGTTTCATATGCAGATGAATACAGTCATGGACAATCAGCTTTGATTGGTTTTAAAGATAAAAATGAATATTATTATTTTGCAGATGATGAAGACAAAGAAGATTTTCATTTGACTATTAGCAAAGGTCAATATGAGTTTTTAGCACAAAACAATAATGGATGTGTGTTAAATGATGCGAAAACAAAGAGTATGGTTTATGTTGATATTCTTAATAAAAAGTTCTATCAGCATGAGATTGTTATTAAGGATGCTTACTTTGATGATAAAGAAAATATTTTATTAACAGCTGATGATGTCACATACATTTATTCGGTTGGAAATGATCCAATATTGATTAATAGTTATTATTATGATGCTCAAACATATCTGGAAAGAGAACAGAGCATTTATGGTCCACATAATATTTATAAAAGTGGAAAGTTAATAGGGACATTTGAGGAATGCCAGTTATATCCTCAAGTGCAGGAATTATATTTTGAAATTTTCCCTGTATATGTGCGAGATCAGGGATATGTATATTATAATTTTGATAATCAAAAAGTTATTGATCAGACTTATATAGAGGCCAATACTTTTGATAGCTGTGAAACAGCAATTGTGATGGCAAGTGATAAAGGATATTCTTTAATTAATAATCAAGGAGAAATTTTAACAAAAAATATATATTATCGTATGGAGTACATAGGCAGTTCATATTATGCAGTTTATAATGAAAGTGGATTATATGGTATTGTAGATAGTACAGGAGAAGAAATCTTTCCTGTAGAATACACATCTTTACCAGAAACACCAATCATTGAATATGGTGATGAACAGTATTTAATGTTAAATAAAAATGGAAGAAGCTATGTTTATGATATCAATAATGATATGAAAGAAGTCTTTTCTATTGAAGGAGACTTAACATTCCATAAAGAAGGTTATTTATCTAATGGATATCATTATTATACGATTGAAGGAGAAAGCATAGAATAAGGAGTCTATATGGAGTATTTAATTATTTTATTATTAGTATTTATTGCGATTTTATTTTTGATGCAGGTTGTCTTTTTTGAAATCACAAGAAATAAAATGGAAAAGATGAATAATATAAACTGGTTTTTATCTTTAGATAAACCATTTAGCTATAATCGTGTTGGTTATATGGTATTTATATGTTTCTTTTGTTATTTGATTTCATCACCAGCACCTTTGTTTAGTTTGAGTTGGTTTATTTACTTTGTTTTGTTTTTAGCAATGGGGATTGTGGCTGATGCTATAGTTCAATATGCAATCTTATTCTATAGTAAGAAAAGATGTCGTAGACAAATTGAAGATGCACATTTATTACAAAATGAATTACAGAATTTCTCACAAAATTCTGAAGCAGCTAATGATTATACATTATCACCAAAAAGCTTTGATGAAACAGAAGTTTTAAGACAATATTTATCTGCAGAAGATCATTTAGCTATTTTAAGTGCAGATGCTGGAGAGTTTGCGAGTGAATTTCAGCCTGTACCAGAAGCTATGTATGTGGTGGAACCGTATACCGATTCACAATTCGTTCAAAATAAATTTCCATCTGATTCTCCAGTTAAAGTGACAACTCTTACACCTACAGGTAAAATGCCATTTAAAGATGAAAAAATAGATGTTTTGATGTGTGAAAAATGTAACTATGATAAAAATGAAATGAATAGAGTTTTGAAAAAAGGTGGCTATTTTATTGTTGATCAACATGGAACAGCCAACTTAAAGGAATTTATTCAGCTTTATATGCCATTTCGTATGAAAGGGTCTTGGGATGCTGAAAATTGTGCTCAGACTTTAGAAAGTATTGGTATGCGTATTATTCATAAATTTGAAGATTATGGAACAATTCGTTTTCATAGTATTCAAGCTATACATCAATACTTAAAAAAAGTTTCTCCAGATTTAGCTAATGTGAATAAATTTCAGGTCTTCTATTTACAGGCTTTAAAAGATATTAAAGATCACCAATATTTTGAAATGACAACACATGAATTTCTTGTTGTTGCTCAAAAACCATATTAAAAATAAATGAGAAGAAGAATATATCAAAATGTTCTTCTTTTTTCATCTTTATCTAAATATTGGCTTTTTATCAATGCTTTTTTTACTAAAAAATGTTTATAAATGAATTGTAAAAAATCATCAAAACACTTGACAAAAAAATATTATGAAAGCGTATTAAAATCTTTTCAAAATGTATGGAAAAGTAATTGAAATGTGTTATAATAATACTATAAATTTATTAAGGAGGAGTCAATAAGATGGCAGAAAAATTATCTTTCGTAGTTTCAGATCCAGTTGGATTACATGCTAGACCTGCAACTATCTTAGTCAACCAAGCTAGCAAATTTACTAGCAATATTAAATTATGTTACAATGGTAAAGAAGTTAATTTGAAGTCAATTATGGGAGTTATGTCTTTAGGTGTTCCTACTAAAGCTACTGTAGAAATCGTAGCTGAAGGTGACGATGAAAAAGATGTAATCGCATCAATTGCTAAAGTTATTAAAGAACAAAAAGTTGCTGAATAATAGTTAAGCATCAAATACATTGAAAGGTTATTGGAAATAAACTTTAAAAGTTGAATTTCTAATAACCTTTTTGTTTTGATTGACAATAGATAAGCATATGATACAATAAAATTAGATATTTAGATAAATATCTAAATAAAAGGAGGGAGATTTATGGGTGATGCATTTAAAGCATTAAGTGATCCTACGAGAAGAAAGATTCTTGAATTATTACAGGAGAAGCCTTTAAATGCTGGAGAGATAGCTGATTGTTTTCAGATGACGAAACCATCTATATCTCATCATTTATCAATTTTAAAGGCAGCAGGATTGATTGTTGATGAAAGACAGGGACAAAATATTGTTTATAGTATTGATATGTCTGTTTTTCAGGATGTCATGAAATGGTTTTTGAATTTTATAGATATCGGGGGAATAAAAAATGAGGTTGAAGATTTATGATATATTTCTATGGCTATCTATATGTCTTTTTGTGATGACTATTTTCTTTATGCCACAAATCATACCCATTCATTGGACAACGAAATGGCAGGTTGATTGTTATGGAAGTCGTTATTGGATGCTCATTTTCGCTTTTTTACCAATCGTTGTTTATTATGGCATGAGTTTGATGAAAAGTATTGACCCTAAACAAGAAAATTTAATGAGAAAAGAAAAAATATATCATATTTTTCAATATGGATTAACCACTTTCTTTATTATTTTGGCTTTCTTTTTTGAATACATGATTATTTTTCCTGGAGATGGTGAAAATTTTGTTTTATTGATGATAGCTTTCTTGTTTATTGGTATAGGAAACTATTTTCCTAAAATACCTCAAAATTACTTTTTAGGAATCAAGACGCCTTGGACACTGGCAAGTTCTTTTGTTTGGGACAAGACACATAGAATAGCTGGCTATTGTTTTGTGTTATTGGGACTCATGATTGCGATAGGAACATTATTACAGGCTAAGAATATATATATCCTGATTATCGTAGGTGCAATAGGTATAACAATTGGATTATATATATATTCTTATTATCTTTTTTATAAAGATATTGACTGATATATAATTTAATTATAAAATAATAATATAAAATAATTTAAGTAATTATTTTATAGAAAGAGAGGATATATGATATGTTAAAGATTGAACATCTCACAAAGAAGTATGATCAGTATAAAGCAGTTGATGATTTATCACTGCATATAGAAAGAGGTCATATTTATGGTTTTATTGGTCATAATGGTGCAGGGAAAACAACGACATTAAAAGCGGTCGTAGGCATCTTACCTTTTGATGAGGGTGAAATCATTATTGATGGAAAATCAATGAAGAGTCATGCATTAGAATGTAAGCAAATTATGGCTTATATTCCTGATAATCCAGATTTATATGAATACTTAACAGGTATTCAATACTTAAACTTTGTTGCTGATGTTTATCAGGTTTCAAAGGAAGAAAGAGAAAAACGTATTTCAAAATATGGAGATCTTTTTGATCTAACAAGTGACTTGGCACAACCTATTAGTGCTTATTCACATGGGATGAAACAGAAGTTAGCGATTATTGCGGCATTTATTCATCAGCCACAATTGATTATTATGGATGAACCTTTTGTAGGATTAGATCCTAAAGCTTCCCATTTATTAAAACAGTTAATGAGAGAACATTGTGATCAAGGTGGAGCTATTTTCTTTTCAACACATGTCTTAGAAGTTGCTGAGAAACTTTGTGATCGCATTGCTATTATTAAACAAGGTAAGCTCATTGTCAGTGGGAAAACACAGGATATTATTGGTGATGAATCCTTAGAAGATGTTTTCTTGGAACTGGAGGATGATGACGATGCTGAAGACACTCATTAAAATAAGATTACAAGGTATTTTATTAAGACAAACAACAAGTTCTAAGAAAAAAGGAAGTAGTGTTGGGAAATTTATTTTATATGGTTTATTGTTTGCTTATATAGGTGTTGTGTTTATTGGTATGTTTGGTATGATGTTCTATACTGTGATAGAACCTCTTCAAATGATGGGTATTGAATGGCTCTATTTTGCTTTAATGGCTTTATTTATCGTTGTGTTTTGTTTTATTGGAAGTATCTTTTTAACGCACCATGAAATCTATGAAGCCAAAGATAATGAGTTATTACTCTCTATGCCAATCAAAAATAGAGATGTCTTATTAAGTCGAGTTTTTACAATTTTGATTTTAAATTATGTATACGAAACACTTATTGCTTTACCTGCATTTTATATTTATATCACAAATGTCGGTATGAATTTAATTGAAATTCTTATGTTTATTGGTGTTTGTTTGACATTACCATTATTTGTATTAGCTATATCTTGTTTATTTAGCTGGATATTAGCACATGTGCTAGTAAAGATTCATCGTTTTAAAACAATAATCTCTGTTGTTTTATTTGTAGGAGCATTTGGTTTATATATGTATGCAGTGAATTCTATTCAAACATATATGACATGGCTCTTAGAAAACGGAAAGACAATAGCAGAAGCTATTGAAAGTTCAATGTTTCCACTGTATCATTTGAGTCTGGCATTAAGTGAAGGCAATGTGATAAGCTTTATCATTTATTTGTTATGTGCAGTGATTCCATTTGTGATTGCTATTTATATTCTTTCTGTTAATTTCATTAAAATGGCCACAACAAAACCTAAAGTCAAAAAGGCAATTTATAAAGCGAAACCAATGAAACAGAATTCTTTATTTAAAGCCTTAATTATAAGAGAAGTGAAACATTTTACATCTAATGCCATGGTTATGCTCAATGGAGCGATGGGAATTGTTTTATGTGTCATTGCAGCTGTCTTTATTCTTTTTTACAAGGATGAAGTTCATATGATTATAACGCAATTGCCTCAAATTAGAGAATTTGTAACACCAATTCTTTGCATAATTGTGATTGGAACATCATCATTAAATATGATTAGTGCTTCCTCTATATCATTAGAAGGTGATCGTTTTTGGATTATCAAATCATTACCTATTGCATCTAAAGATATTTTAAATGCCAAATTAGCAATGCATTTCTTGTTATGCGTACCAGCAGGACTTTTATTATCATTAGTTTTGATTTTTGTGACAGGAATAGGCTTGTTTGATAGTCTTATTGTATTAGTTGTTCCAATATTGTTTACATTATTAATTGATTTCTTAGGTTTAATTTTAAACTTATGGAGACCTAAGTTTGACTGGGTTAATGAGACAGTTTGTGTTAAACAAAGTTTACCTGTAACACTTACCATGTTTATTTCAATGGGAATAGCTATTTTGTTAGTGATGGTTTATGCTATGTTATTAGTAGATATCATGTCTATTACAGTGTATATGTATAGTGTGATTGTTGCTGTTATTATCATAGATGTTGTTCTCTATAACATGATTCATACCTGGGGTATACAACAATTTGAACGTATTTAAAAGCTCTTTTGAATAAAAGAGCTTTTTACATATTTATAATTAGTGTATAATAAGAAAAAGTGAGTGATGTCATATGTTTAATTTAATGATTATTTTATCGTCAATGATTAATAGTGAACCTTTTGGAAGTAATAATTATAAAATTGCTAAATATATTATTGAAAACATAGAAGATTTAGAAGATTGTTCAGTATCCCAACTGGCCAAAAATTGCTATGTCTCTAATTCAAGTATTTCTAGATTTTGTAGAGATATAGGGATGAGTGATTTTAACGCACTTAAAAACCAAATTGCGAAATTTGGTGTCAGTCATGAAACAATGAAAGAAAAATATGAATTTAAAGATTATGATTCCAATCAACCAATGAAATCTTATATAAAGAGTGTTATAGAAAACTTAAAACTTGTTTTGCTGAGTGTAGATGAAGAATCTATTCAAAAACTTGTCAAGGATATTTCACAATATCATAAAGTTGCGGCTTTTGGTTATCGTCAATCAGAGAATGTGGCTTTGAATTTACAATATGATTTACAGACGAGTGGTAAACATATATTTACATGTATTAAATTTATAGAACAGGCGGAATATATGGAACATGCTAATCAGGATCATTTGATCATTATCTTTTCTGATACGGGTACTTATTTTGAGCGTGTTTTTGAACGTACAAAACCTTTTAAAAATGTAAAAACAAAACCTAAGATTTATATGATTACATCAAATCGAGATTTAAAGATTCATTATGTAGATGAATACATTTATTATCATAGTCGTCATGATTATGCTAGTCATCCATATCCTTTGATGGTTATATCAGATGTTATATGTGTTGAATATGCGCACATGAAAAAGATACCTCATTAATTTTAAGATGCTTTTGCCTTGATGAAGTATCTTTTTTTTACTGATTATTGATGATAAATCATAGATGTGTGTGAGTTTATTCTCTATCTTCTTAATCAGTTGCTGTTTCTTCTTCTAATTTTTGTTTTTCTGTTAATTTAAAGAATGGATAATATAAAGCTATATCAATAATGATTAAGACTATAACCATAATACCAGCTTTGATATCCATACATCCAAGAGCTGCTCCCAAAGGTGCAGGTGTTGTCCATGGTGTTTCAATAACTCCTTTTCCAACAATATGGAATGCCATACAGCTGTATGCAATGATGGAATTGACCACTGGAACAAAAATAAATGGGATCATCATTAATGGATTTAATACCATTGGTAATCCAAAGATAATAGGTTCATTAATATTGAAAATAGCAGGACCAATAGATAATTTTCCAAGCGTTTTTAATTCAACAGATTTAGATCTTAGTAAAAGGATACATAGACCTAATGTTGAACCTCCACCACCCAAAGTAATAACATATGACCAGAATGGTTGTGTAAAGAAATGAACGATTGGTTCATTATTGGAAAAGGCAGTAATATTTTCAATAAGATACATATTCTGGAATGGTAATCTGATTGGTTGCGTAATACTTGCACCATGTAATCCAAAGAACCAGAATACTTGTGAAAGAATAGTGATCAAGCAAATACCAACCAGTGAATCTAGTCCAGAAATAGCCGGAGCTAAAATTGTCATAATTGTACTTGGTAATAATTCTCCACTAAAACTTTGAATTCCTAAAGAGATTGCATAGAAAATAATGACACAAACAAATAATGGCATAATAGCATCAAATGAAGAAGCAATTGCAGGTGGAACACCTTCTGGCATCTTGAAACGAATGTCTTTCTTCAACATGAAATGCATAATCTCAACGCAGCCTATAGATACGAGAATAGCAGTAAATATTCCTTTGGCATCTAGATATGTGGTAGGAATATACATGCTTGCAGAAGCAAGTATCTCTTCAGCAGTGGTACCTTCAGTGATGGCTGATGCTGCAACAGCAGATATAGATGGTGCACTCACAATTAAAAAAACAGCAGTTGATACAACAGCAGCGTTTAATGTTGGCATATCATATCTTTTAGCAAGATGATATGAAATTGAAAATGCGATGAAAAGTCCCATTAATGCCATTGTCATATTATATGGAACTTGGAGAGCTACTTTATAAGTTTGAGCCCAATTGTACCACCCCATTAACATATCAGTGAAAAATCCCCACTGAGGTAATGTATCTGGAGTAAATGGTGGTGTAGAAATAATTAAGCAAACACCGCCTAAAATAGATAGCGGGATAGCGACGACCATACCATCACGAATAGCACCAAGATGTCTTTGATTTCCAAGCTTTGTAGCGATAGGCATTAGTGTGCGTTCCGCTAAATCATTAAATTTTTCCATGATATTCATAGAATTTCCTCCCTTCTTAAAGCTATTATAGAGAGAGATTAAAAACGCAAACAATACAATTCCAAATAATAGAAAAAAATACCAAATTGTGGAAAAGTGTTGTTTTATAGAAAGTAATATTATAAAATAACTATTTAAGCGTTTACACAGGTGAGTATTATGATACAAAAAAATTATTAAATCATCTTGACAGAGCAAACTATACCTTTATAATGAAATGTGTGTGAGTTATATTCTCTTTCTATTGATGATAAACAAGAAAATGAAATCAAGGAGAAAGAGTATGAAATTAATTATTGAAGAAAATGAACAAAAAATGAGTGAAAGTGCAATGCACATTCTTTTAGGAGCAATGATGCAAGATAAACGCGTTAATATTTCATTAACAAGTGGTCGTTCTCCAAAAACTTTGTATCAGATGATGATTCCTGAAGTGAAAGATCAAGAGAAATTCAAAGATGTTGAATATTATCTTTTTGATGAAGCACCATACATCAATGAAGATAAACCTGGTCCAAACTGGACAGAAATGCAGGAATTATTCTTTAAGGATGCACATATCCCTGATGAAAAAATCCATATTACGACAATGGATAACTGGGAAACGTATGATCAGGAAATACGTGATGCAGGTGGCATTGATGTTATGCTTATTGGTTTAGGTTTTGATGGACATTTTTGTAGTAATTGTCCTAGGTGTACACCTATGGATAGTTATACTTACAAGATGGATAGAAAAACAAAAAATGCTGTTAATCCAGGTTATCCAGAAAAACCAGATCTACCATATACATTAACTATGGGGCCAAAAAGTTTAATGCGTGTTAAACATTTGGTTATGATTGTTAATGGAAAGCACAAAGCAGAAATTTTAAAACAGGTACTAGATTCACCAATTACTGATGAATTACCTGCAACAGTTTTAAAATTGCATCCAAACTTTACTGTTATTTGTGATAAAGATGCTGCATCTTTATTGAATATGGAAGATTATAAGAGACTTTAAGATAGTGAAATTTCACTATCTTTACTTTTTTAAGGAGTTTAGTAAGTTATGTCAAAGAAAAAGAATAGAAATCAAAGGACGAAAAAGCATAAAATTTCTCAATATGATGTAATTCATGTGAGAATGAAACGCCTTTTTGCGATGATTATTGATTGGTATATTGCTCAAATGATTGCTGTTATACCAGTGACTTTTTATTTTCGCAGGGGCAATAGTTTAAAGCCAGAGATGTTTCAATTGGAAAATTATGATTTTCAGATAGGATTGTTTTTAGGAATATTTGGAATAGGAGTAGGTATATTGTATTATATTGTGATTCCAATATGTTTATGGAGAGGACAGACTTTAGGTAAAAAAATTTGTAAAATAAGAATTGCTGATATTTCTGGTGGAAATGTCACACCATTAGCTATTGTCAAAAGAGAATTGATTGGATCAACATTTTTAGAAGGTGGAATCATTATTATAGCTGTATATATGCGACGTTTACTACCTTTATTTGGATTGTCAATATTGGTTGATCCATGGAAATATCTTGCTTATGCATTAACGCTGGCGTCTATTATCTATGCATTTTTTCAACCATTATCACAATCATTTCATGATAAACTAGCACATACTATTGTTATTGAAAAATAATAACAAGTCATATTATATCATTAAAGTATAATATATTTTTTATTTACTAAATAACAATACTTAAAAAGCATGATTGATATTTGTATATATCAAATCATGTTTTTTTTATGGGATTTTTTTTAAACGATTATCTTATAAATTGAAAGGAGTGAAAAAAATCTAAGAACCTTGATAATTGAATAAAGTGAGATATTTTTAGAGTCATTTTACTTTATAGATAAGGAGTGGATTAGTATGAAAGAACAAATGTGTAAAAATTGTAATTATTCTATTCAAGGATATGACAAAAAATATTATTGTACAAATAATAATTATTATAGAGTCAATCCTAGAGCTCATTGTACTCAATATTTAGAAAAAGAAGACAAGCAAGATTTTTCACTTGCTTTTTATGAAGCTATATTTTTATTAGGAATTATTTTTGGAATTATACAGATTATAAATATGTTGATATAAAGGATGGTGGTTAGAAAGAATGAGAATAAATATTAAAAAATGTATAGAAAGATTGAAGAAATATAAACAGTTTTACATAGTAGGAATAAATGAATATGACATGCCATGAAGAAAAAATATGTAAATGTTGTTGCAATTATAAACATGGACAAAAAGATTCGAGATGCCAATTATCAAAGAAACGTATTACACCCTATAACTTTTGTGAGTATTTCAAATATAATCCCTATCTAAAAAATAAATGAAAGTTAATATTTTATGATACAAAATCACATGTTAATTATTTATACAAAATGGGATATATTGAAAACAGTTGTCTTATGAATTAAAGGAGGTGTGATGAAATAGACTGGAATGTTTATAATAATCAGTCTTTGAACAATTATGAGTATTATTGTATTTATTATTTCAATTATCTTTTTAGTATTTTTTATTATACTGATGTTTGATTTTATAAATAGTTTAATAAATGCTTTAGCTATTTATATTCAAGCTGTTATTGAAAATATTCATTTTATCAATTATGAGTGGGTGAATAAAGATGGTGAACCAGTAAAGAGAAATTACTTCTTTGGACCTTGCTATCAACAATTAAAAGATATTATAGAGGAAGGACATTTACTCATGAATGAAGATAGAAAGGAAAGATTAAGAAAAATTGATGAAAAATCAGATTGCGATTCTTTCTTTGGATCAGTAAGATATATTGCTGGTTTTGCGATTGTTCCAGAAATGATATTTCTAGATCTTGCTTTGACTTTATTAATGATCTGTATTTTAGGAGGTTCATGTTTCATTATTCAAAGTCTTATATTTATACTCTATATGATTATAAGAATCATTGATCAATTTTATTATATCTTCAAAGATATAAATAATGATTGTCCACAATGTAAAAAACAATTTTTAATTCCTGCATATATTTGTCCGCATTGCCATAGGTTACATAAAAAACTTGTTCCTGGAATTTATGGAATATTACATCATAAATGTGAATGTGGCGAATTGCTACCTTCAACATTTTTTACAGGAAGAAATCATTTGGATGCATATTGCCCATATTGTGAAGAAAGATTACATGTGACAGGAACAAAATCGGTTCTTATTCAGCTTGTAGGAGCTCCTAATACAGGAAAAACTGTTTTTCTTGCAAGTTATTTCCATGAGTATTTTGAGAAGATAAAACAAAATAAAAATATTACACATACAATGAATCAACATGAAAAATCCCAATTCCAAGAATTAGAACAATATTTTCAAGGTTTATTGCCTGATGCAACAACAGATTTCAATTCAAAATTATATTCTTGTATTGTATCGGGAAATGGTATAGAGCCGCAAAGAAAATTTGGTATGTATGATATTGGTGGAGAAATATTTGGGTTTACAAATAACAGTCATGAAATAGTACAAGAGCAATTGAAATATTGTAATGGAATTATTTTGCTAATAGATCCTTTGTCTAGTTATTTATTTCGACAAGAATGTATAAATGATGGAATTGATATTAAAAATTATTGTCAAATGGAAGGAGAAGAAGCGACAACAAACTTTATTAACTATTTAATATCCATAAATGCTTTACAGCTAAATAAAAAATCTCATAAACCATTATCTATTGTTCTTACCAAAGCAGATATAAAAATCATAAAACAGAAGATAGGTCCAGCCAAAATCAAAGCTCTATATAGAAATAAATCTCATGCAGAGACTTATGATCAGTTAAGAGATGAAATGATTATAGAATTTTTAAATGAATATGGTATGGGAAATATTGTTTCATTAATAGAAAATTATTTTACAAATGTACATTATTTTTGTGTAAGTGCTATAGGACATGAACCTAATAGAGAAGTATTTCATCCATTTGGTATTCAAGAATGTGTAGAATGGATGATTAAAGAAACAGATTATCAATATTATAAGGCCATTAATAACAAGGAGGTCTAGATAGACATGGTATTAAAAAAACAACTCAACACAATCTTTGATGAATTAAATGGAGAAGAACATAGAGAAGATACAAAAGAACAATTCAATCAAAACAATACAGAATTAAAGATACAAGATGACATTAGAGAAATGATAAAAGAACTTAAAGAACAACAAAAACATCTTGATAAAAAACTGACACAGACATTAAAAGAAAATTCTCTTTTTCAACAACAAGTTCGTACAAACATGGCTAAAGATATAGAAACACTTCAAAAGGAACTTCTTGGAGAAAGAATGGATCCCATTCTCAAATCACTATCAGTTATTTATATAGAATATCAAGAACTATTTAAAAATGTTGAAGATGAAACTATAAAAATAAATATTCATCATTTATTTGAATCATTAGTTGAAATTCTAGAAGAATATGGTTGCATATTACAAACAAGTCAAGTAGGAGATAAACGATCTCCACATTTATCTAAAATTAGAAAAGTAATCGATACATCTGATCCTAACTTACATAATACTGTTGCTTATAGCTATAATCCTAGCATCTCAAAAGGACGAAAAGTTTTATATTATGAATTTATTGATACATATCGTTATAAACAACAAAAAGAGATTATTATAGAAAATTTTAAAGGAGAAGATGCAAATGAATAAATTGCCAGTAATAGCAATAGATTTAGGAACTACAAATTGTTTAACTGCTATATATGATCAAAATGCTCATCAACCAAGTATTATTAAGAACAAAAATGGAAATAAGATAACACCCTCAATCATTCAATTTGATGGTGAAAATATTATTATTGGAGATGAAGCAAAAGAAGCATATGAAGCTGGCGATGTAGGCTGTGTAACTGCTTTTAAACGATATATGGGTTCATCATCATGTTGTGCTTATATTGGTAATAAAGAATATACAGCTGTTGAACTAACAACTCTTTTATTGAAATATCTAAAAGATAATGTAGAAACTGTTTTGCAACAACCCATTTATGAAGTTATTATTACAGTTCCTGCTTACTTTCGTCATAAGGAAAGACAAGCAACATTGCAAGCAGCTAAAAATGCTGGTTTAAAAGTAAAAATGTTAATTAATGAGCCTACAGCTGCAGCTTTAAACTATGGAATACAACATTTTAGAAAAAATGCAAAAATACTTGTTTATGACTTAGGTGGTGGGACATTTGATGTGACTCTTATAGAGATGAGTAAAGAAAATCAAATCAATTGTCTCATAACAAAAGGAAATCATATCTTAGGTGGGAAAGATTTTGATAAATGTATTTTTAACTATTTAGTGAATCAAATCTATTATGATACAGGAATTGATATCAAAGAATACTCTGGATTTATCAATGAATTAATGGGGCGTATTGAACATATTAAAATGACTCTTACCAATGCATCTAAAGTAAAAATCAAGCTTAATATTCCGAACTATGGAGTATATCGAACAGAATTGACAAATCAGGAATTTGAAAACATAACGTCTCATCTTTTAGATAAAACAGGTGTTTTGTGCCAAGATGTGTTAGATGAATTGCATTATACATGGAATGATATCACAGATATATTACTTGTTGGCGGCTCTACAAGAATGCCTCAAGTATCTAAATATTTAGAGAAAATCAGTGGACACAAACCAATAACACAAGTCCATCCAGATGAAGCAGTCGTTTTAGGAGCAGCTATTCAATCTATATTACCGGCTCCAAAATATAATGTTTTATCTGCTTCTTCAAAACCAATCGCAAATAAAAATGCAATAGTGCAAAAGGAAAAACCAGTAACAAGTGTTTCAGCTATGAGATTAAATGATGTTCAAGCACACCCTTTAGGAATGATTGCAGTCAATGAAGAAGGAACTCATTATATTAATCAAAATATTATTCCTCCTAATCAATCCATTCCTGTGAAATGTGCAAGAAAGTTTAAATATTATACATCAGCTCAAAAAAATAATGAGATAGATATTTATTTATTACAAGGGATAGGAAATATTTTTGATTGTGAAATTTTAAATAAATATGTCATTTCTGGTATTAGACATAAAGAGGAAGGTTCAACACTTATCAGAGTTCAATATAGTTATGATGTGAGTGGTATTGTTCATATTCAAGCAAGACAAGAACAAGATGAGTGTGATCTTCCTATTAGAGAAGAACCAGTTCCTAAAGATATGAGCATGTTTGCTAAACCAATAACTCAACATCCTGATAATCAAACAACATATGTTTTTGAAATATTAGATACTTCAGGATCAATGTTTGGAGAACCTATTGAAGAGGCAAAGAAAGCAATGATTGAATTTATTGATAAACTCAAAGGAGATCATGTTTATATTGGATCTATGTCAGTTTCTAATAGAACAATCATTACTGGAAATCTCACAAATCATCCTTTAGAAGCAAAACAAGGCATAAAGAAATTATATTGCGGGTTAGGTGGATTTGGCAATTGTACACATCCTTTTGATACTGTTTATAAAAACATGCATGCTTTAAAAGGGAGAAGAATTGCTATTATATTAGCTGATGGTGTCTGGTCATATTTAGAGGCTGCAAAAAAGGCTGCTAAAAGATGTATTCAAGATGGTATAGAAATTATTGCAATAGGTTTTGGAGATGCTGATTATGATTTTTTAAGATCTATTTCTTCTAGTGATAAAAATGCAATAAAAGTGCATCAATCTCAATTAGTGAAATCATTTGGCAATATTGCACAAACGATTAGTGAAACATCTCATTCTAAATTTAATAACAATGAAGAGACAAAAACCTGGGAAGCGATAGGAGAAAAATAGAAAGAAGGATGAAATATGTCTAGAAAAAATTATTATGAAATTTTAACATCGCTTCATTTTGATAATAAGATGGATACAGATATAAAAGTCAAAGAAGCGATTGCTACATGGAAAGAAAACATAACTCTTAACTATAACAAAGAAACGGACCCTGTAATCAAAGATAATATTAAGCAAGAAATGGAATTAGAAATGGATATGAAAAGAGTTATGTTGGATGCGAAACTTAGAAAAAATGAAGCTTTACAAATGAAGGCAATCAAGCTTAAAGAATTAGAAAGCTATATAGAAATATTAAAAATGAATAGAGGGAATGAATCCCTCTTTATCACAAATGCAAGATTAAGATCAATTGTTCATGATTTTCGTTTAACATCACAAACAGTTATTCAACAACTCAAGAAAAATAAAATTGAAATTGTTACCCCTCAACAGACAATCAAATATAATGATTTATTTCTAGATAAAGTTCATGAAGACGAACTCAGTCAGAACATTATTCAAGCAAATCAGAGAAGTATTCTTCAAAGAATAGGCTGGTTATCTCCATTCACAAATTTATATGAATTTTTAGCTTGTTATGATAATCATCCAAATATAAACTATCAAAATCGTCATAGAGAAGATTTATTAGCAATTGCTTCGAAAGGTTCATTGGAATATGCGACAGATAACTCTCTAGAAGGGCACTTGATTCAAAATATCTTTTCTACAGCTAAAAATAACATTTTTAATAATTCTATCAATACACAAAAATATAACAATTCTTTAAAATTAGAGAGTTTATCTGAACTTTTTAAATTATTAGCTAATATCTCAGTAGAAATGAAGAAAGATGAAATATTTGCTGAGAATGTTATAAAAAAAATCAGAAAAGAATTTCCTGATTATGAAATAGCAAGAGCTATCTATAATTATAAATCAGGACTTTTAAAAGACCCTTATGAAAAACATGATTTTTCTATTGAGATGTATTGTCATAATTGTCATTCATTAGAAACATTCTCTACACTACAAGAAGCGAAAAGATCAAACTGTAAAGTATGTGGAGAACCTCTATTTATAAAATGTCCAAATTGTGGAAAACTGATTCCTTCTTCCAGCAAGCAATGTCAATTCTGTCATTTCTCATGTCAGGAAGCGTCATATTTTGATTTATATTATCAATTATCTTTACAGGCATTAGAAGATATGAATTTTAGTGAAGCAAAAAAGATGATGATAAAGGCGAAAATTGCTAATCCAAAAGAAGAAAGAGTAAAAGTTCTAGAAAAGAAAATTCAATCCCAAATAACAAAATTCAAATTTCCATTAGATAAATTAAATCATCTTATACAAGAAAAGAAATATGTAGAAGCATCAAAATATATTTATGAATTAAAGATAAAATATCCTCAACTCCATCTAAAAAAAGAAGAAGAGTTGATTTTAAAGACATTAGAAAATATAAGATATAAATTTTCTCATAAAAGTTTTCAAAAATATGAGGGTGCTAACACATGTGTGGAAATTTTACGTGAAGTGAAAGATTACACTCCAGCAAAAGAATATTTGATAACAGTGCCCCCACATCCTTCACGCTCTTTTCAAGCTCATTATATACAGTCTCAAAAGGGTGTTGTCCTTGATTTTCAACCAGTCACAGATTTAGGTGTGAAATACGTCATTATTCGAAAAGAAAATGAAGAACCTAAGAATATCAATGATGGTAAAAAAATATTTTCTAGTCAATCAACATTAGAATACATAGATACAAGTGTTGAATCAGGAATTCAGTATTTTTATGCATTATTTGTTAAAAGAGGTTCAACAATATCTTCCCCAATGACAACAAGTATTATTGTTTGTCGTGATATAGATATTAATACGTTTCATTGCTTTGAAGATTCTCATCAGTGTTCTTTTAGCTGGAGACTTCCTAAAAATGCAAAAGGAGTCAGAGTATTGAGAAGTGAGCGAAATGTATCTTTTAAGCCAGATAAATATACCAAAGAAGTTGCCAATAATGTGATTCAATATTATGAAGATCATGATGTGATAAATGGAAAGATTTATGAATATCGTTTACAGGTTATCTATTATATCAATAACGCTATACATTATAGTCGAGGTATTGTTAAACAAATGATGCCAAATGCTATTGCATTAAAAACAGTTATACAAAATGCAACATATTTAAATGGTGAAATCACATTGACATTATCATCGCAAGATAATTATGTACAAATTCTTGCATTAAAAAAAGATTTTGTTAAAGAAGATACAGTCTTAGATAGTAGTACGCTTCATCAATATGGTGTTGTTTTAACAACTGTAAAGGGGCAAACAGAAGTTAGAATCAGAGTCCCTAAAAATAAAGTATATAACCTCACAGCTGTTACTATTTCAGGTTTAAAAGCTATTGCTGGAAATGTTGTGAGTATATCATCATACGAAAAGTATGAAATTGATAAATTAAAAACAAAGATTAATAACTCAAGATTATATATTCATATTAAAGAACCATTAAACAATGATGTCACTAATTTTTATTATTCAGTATGTACCAAAAAATCTTCCAATGAGAAACCACCATTTTTAACTCGAGAAGATATTCATAAAATGAATAAAATATCTTTCAATACATATCAAAAAGACGGGGCAATTATTGTAGAACATATATCAGAAAAAGAGCTTTATATAACAGTGATTGCCCAAATGAGAAATGGTAAACAAATCTTTTATACTGAACCATCTAAATATCGTATAAATAATAGTCCTAAAAAAATCATTCAGTATGATATTTCATGGGGAGGAATATTTAAAAATAAAAAAGAAAAAGCAATTTTAAAAATTAATTGTTTTGATTGTCAGGATGAATTGCCCGAATTATATCTTGTAGGAAGTAAATCTGGAGCAGTTCCAACGGGATATAGAGGAAATGATATTCTCACAATTTGTCATCTTCCTTCATCTCAGCAATCTTCTCAACAGATTCTATTATCTATGGATCGTTTAAAACTATTACCCAATCAAGCAAAATTACGTTTATATATGAATAAAGAAGATCAAGAAGAATTTGAAGCTCAACCAGTTTCGGTTAAGAACTTAATAGTACCAATAAAATAGGAGGAATGAAAAAATGTCTCATATATTATGCCCATACTGTGCATCAAAAATTACACCTTCGAATGTGAAATATGAGTGTTTAAGTTGTGGAAAAGAAATTAAAATTTCAGCACTTGAATCAATGATGAAAATGATGCCAAAGTGTAAAAATGAAAAATGCACAAAAGATAGAAATGTTGTTATAAAATGTAGAAAATGTGATTCATATTTACCACCAGATATTTTTCAATATAAAGGCTATCTCCCTTTTTCTCTGGTAGGTATTAGTGGAGCAGGGAAAACAAATTTTATCACGGTGTTATTGGAAGAGTTGAGAAGAAGTGGAATCATGTCCGTTTCTCATATGAACAAAGAAACTATTGAAAGATTTAAAACGGAAAGAGACCGTATATATTATGAACATATTCCTTGTGATGCGACACCTAGAGGAGATATACTTCCCTATCAATGGAGAATACAAAAAAAGTTTCTAACTCTAAGATAGATTCATATTGTATGACTATTTTTGATGGAGCAGGAGAAGATTATGAATGTGTAGATGAGAAAATTCTTTTATATATAGCTGCATCTCAATATATTGTTTTTCTAGTTGACCCAACTGCTTTATTACATGTAAGAAGAAGCATTTCTAATAAAGATTCGCTTGAATGGTCTTCTGCATCTCAGTTTTATAATGATTATCAAAAAAATGAGGCTTCACAAGAACTTGTTCAAGATATGGCTGCTTATATTAGAAAAGCAAGACATATTAAAGTAGGACGTTCTATAGATACACCCGTTGCCATCTGTTTTACAAAAATTGATTTATTACTGGATCAATTTGGACAGCAAACAATTACTAGACCAAGTCCACATGTAAAAAATCAAGGCTATAAAAGTGAGGATGGGGCCCTTGTAGATCAGGAAATAAGAGATTATTTAAAAAGAATTGGGGAACAAAGTTTTCTAAATGCTGTAGATACAAACTTTAAAAACGTTCAATTTTTTGGTGTTAGTAGTTTTGGGAATTCACCCATTGGTCAGAAATCTCTTGGTTCAATAGAACCGCATAGAGTTCTTGATCCACTTATGTGGATATTATCAAAAGAAGGAATTGTTCCAAAATTATAAGGAGGTAAAAAATATGTTTAATCAAATTGTGTATACAAGATGTGTACCATGCCGAGATCTATTTGATAATGGAAAAATAAGAAATCAGGAAGGTTATGCGATTAGAACATTTAGTCCAGAAATTTATAATGATTGCGATATAAATGAATTAGAAAAAATTCAGAAATATATGAAGACAAGAAATGAATCTAAGACAGGTATAAAAGTAGGTTTGATTGATTCTTTTGAATATTTTCCTTTGAATTATTCCTATGTTATAGGATATGAGCATCAAATTAGTAAAGCACGTCGTACAACGTATGTTAAACATTATTATGTAGGTGATATTCAAGAATATCCTATTCACTATTTAAATGATGACTTGTTTAGTTATTGTTACAAAGAAGAAAAAGACTTTATAGGAGAAAATGAAACATTAGAATTTGCGCCTGTCGTGGATTTTACACCAACTGTATTTTTCACAAAAGAAGCTGCTGCTCATTTTTATCAAGATGGTAGACAAGATGCAATAGAATCTTGTATTAGTTTTCTTGTTGAACAATATAAGCTTCCAATACAAGAAAGACAATTCTTAATTATTAAAGATACACCAGAAAATGTATTGAAATGGATTGTATGCATTGAATATGCCTTGCCTTTAGAACTTGCCAAAATGATTTCATTTTCTACAAATACCAATATAGCTCAAACAACTCCAAGATCATATCGCTATTATACAGATGACCAGAATAACTTTTATGAAAATAACTTAAAGGGAGATACAAATCTGATTCAAAATTATTACTTTATGATTGCTGGTATACATCCTGAAGGAAGTCATGCTCATGACTTCCAACCAATGCCAAATGCGCCTTATGTCATTGTGGATGGGGTAAAAAAACAAGCAGAATTTGAAATTGCCAAAAATCTAAGCTATCTTCGATTAGCATGTCAATATAATCAAGATTTTGAAGATTTTCAAACAATTTTAAAAGATTGCCAAAATTATTCATACCAGACTTTATATGATTTGTTTGATGCTTATATGTATATATTAGATGATAAGCAAGATATTTCAAAATGGGAGTATACAAAGTTATTAAAATCTATGCAATGTTTTTCAAAGTTTCTAATCTCAGGTAGTAAAACAGAAAAGATGTTGGTTGATTTTATCTATGGTGAATATACCAGCCATAAGCGTATTTGGCTTCATGATGAACAAAACAATCTTCAAATTATAAAATTATTAATTCAATTCATTGATGATCTTCAAGATAAACAATATAAAGAACATTTACATAATTTCGTTTTTCAAATGATAACTTATATTATGAATACAAAATATTTTACTGAAGAAAAAGCTATGATGTATTGGCAGATGATAAATACAAACAAAGAATTATCTACATACATCTATTATGAATTCTTTAATGAACAAAGAATAGATAGTGAATATATGAATCAATACTGCATAGAAGATTTAGATTATTTAGTATTCTTTATTCAATTATTTAATCATTATTTAGAAGGTTTCCATTTGGATGTATCTTTATTAAAAAAACATCCTATATGGAATACATTATTAAGTCATTTGTATGCAACATTATTAGAACTTGAAGATCATCAAGAATTATATGCAATGGATAAATTAATTGAAAATTATGACAATGATCTTATGAATTTTTTTACCATCCAATATGCTAAAAAATATGGTTCAAAACATAATATCACAAAAAAATGGGTGACATTTTATGGAAAATGTATTTCAGGAGATTTAAAGAATCAATGTCAAACAATGCTATTATCTGGTATTGATACAAGCATAGTAGAAATATTATTAGTCAATTACTTAGAAAATAAAAAGATATTAGATCAAGATTTATTTTATTCATTTATGTTGTTATACAAAAATTTACAAGGTCATGATGATGAATTTGGAGATATATTTTTTAGAAAATATATTGAAATTGCTTTATTACAAACACATCCATATAACAGTATTAAAGATTTCATTGATTTTATTATTGATTATCAATTTCCTAGTCAAATCAAGCATCTTTTATTAGATAAAGTTGATGCAATTATTCATCCTGTTGTTAAAGATATAAATGAATTAAAGTTTATTGAATATCTCGTTAATCTACAAGTTGATTATTTCTTGCCACATGTTTCAAAAGCACAGTTTTATATAAAAATCACTCACCAAGTGAAACAAGCAAAACAGTTGGATGAAGAACTAGGTGAACAATGTTTAGCTCCATTTCTTGTTGAAACAAAGGAGGATTTAGAATTTGTATATGAGATTATAGAACCCTGTTGCATATTTATGGAAACGCCTGAAATGATTTATAAATTATTAAATATCTTTAAATTTCATAATCCCATAGAGTTCTATCGCTATGTGCAAACTGTTTTGATATATCTTATTAGAAAATCATATAAAAATAAATATCTTCTTAAGATAGTTTTAGAATTTCTAGGAGGTCAGGTTGATGATAAAAAAAGTAGTTATTATTCATATGAAGATATGGAAAAAGCTTTTCATTTAGAATTATATGAAGAATTATCAAAAAATTATCATGAAAAGACTTGGGAAGGAATGATTGATTTACTTGATGGTTCATTAAAAGGAACAATTATGAAATTAAATGAATCAGTTCAAAAAAATTATGAACTCAAATATCAAAGAAAGTCTCAAAAATTATTAAAAACTTTAAAATCTAAATTCAAAAAGGAGAGATAGAGTATGGCAAATAAAGATAGTGATATTTATAAAAAATTTAGACAAGATATGGAAGAAAAATATGATTACGAACATATGGATGAAAAAACGAAAGAAAAGTTTGATAAGGATATAGATCAAGCTTATCAACAAGTTATGGAAAAAAAGGACGATACAGATGATGAAATAATAGATCCTAAAGAAAGAGAAATTATTGATGAACGTCAAGATTTAGAAGATGATGTAGATAGAGATAATGAAGATGATGATAGATGTTTGTAGTTTTATAAAGAAAGAAGGAGTATGAGATGAGTATTGTAGATGGGAAATTTCAACAAAGAGAAAATATTAAACCTAAAACACAACGTAGTCAAAAATCGCAAGAAGAGCAAACCAAGCAGCTTTTAATGACACAAAAGAGATTGGAAGGATTAAAAGATTCATTACAATTATTAGATATATTTATTAACAATGAACATATGGAAATATTATCTCCAGCAAATAAAAAAGATTTATATGAAAGTCAAGTTATTCAATTAGAGAATAGTAAGAAAAATAGATCTCAAAATATTTCTATTTGCCGTTTAGATAAAATTATGTATAACGTTAATGAGGATAACTTTGAAAAACTTGTGAGTGTTTATCTAGCTATGTATGGTTTTGGTGGTATTGTAGGTCTCATCATTCAAAGTGATGGACAAAGTATACAATTTTATTTGTGTACAAATACAGATCAGAATCAAGAGATTGCAGGTCAATTACTTCAAAGCAATATCAATGGACAATTTCCAGGATGTACTTTAACGACTTTAAATTCATTTGAAAAAGAAAAACTTTTAGATTCTTTTTCAAATGATTTAAAAGATGATTCAAAAGCAATCGTTAAATCTTTAAGTATTATTCCTGGAAGACGACAGCAAGAACAAGAAAAAGGAAGAGTTTTGACATCACAAGGTTTTGAAAAGTTTATTGAAACGATGAATGGAAAATCATATACATTACTTATTTTGGCCCAAAAAGTTTCACCACAAACTATGGATCTAGCAAAGTCTGGATATGAAAATATGTATACTTCTTTATCTCCATATGCAAAAGAACAAGTTAGTTTTGCACAAAGTGAAGCAGATACGTTAAACTTTGTCATGTCTCAAGGGATAGGACATTCCACTGCTCATTCTATTTCTAGTGCTTATGGGAGTGCACATACGTTGAGTATATCTAAAGGAAGAACGAAAAACTCTGGATCTAACTTTTCATTTGTTAATCTGGGCTTTGGAAGTGGATCAGCATATAATGAAGGATTTTATAAAGGAGATAGTCAAGATCAACATGAGGTTACAGGTGATGTGGAAGGATATGTGGAAAATATAAATAAAAGTAAGGGAGAAGGAAAAACATTTACCCAAACTAAGACAATGACTATTTCAAAAAATCATAAGTCTGTCATTGAAATGCTAGAAAAGCTTGATGCATTAATCAAAAGAATTGAAACAAGTCAGATTTTTGGTATGTGGAATAGTGCTTGTTATGTTGTGACAAAAGAGGCATCTACCGCATCTATTGCAACTTCGACATTGACTTCTTTACTTGCAGGCGATAACAAAAGTTCAACACATGCTTATATTAATGAATGGAATAATACGCATTTAGAAGATCGTAATAGAATATTAGAAAATTTAGGTCATTTATATCATCCTGAAATTGAATTAACAATGTATAAAGAAGATGAAAATCATCAAAAAACATTTCTATTAGATGAATTTGGGAAACCCGTTGCGACTCAAATTCTAACCCCTGCTTTAATGGTTTCAGGTAAAGAAATACCTATTATGTTATCATTACCTGGAAATTCAGTCCCTGGGATTGTAGTAGATCATATGGCAGAATTTGGTAGAAATGTATCACAACAATGGATAGAAGAAATAGATTCATCTAAAAAAATAGAGTTTGGAAATATTTATCATATGGGTAAGGAAGATAATCAAAAAACTGTATTAAATTTAGATACATTTGCCTCTCATTGTTTTATATGTGGTGCACCTGGAGCTGGAAAGAGTAATACCGCTTATAATTTATTATATGAAATGATTCGAAGACATATACCTTTTCTTGTCATAGAACCTGTCAAAGGGGAATACAAAATAGAATTTGGTGCTTTAAAAAATATCAATATCTTAACTGCTGCTCAAAGTGAAGATACATTACTTCAAATCAATCCCTTTGAATTTCATCCTAGAATTCATATACGCGAACATCTCGATAAGTTGATTTCTACAATCAGTGCCTGCTGGCCTTTATATGGAACAATGCCTGGTCTTTTAAAACAAGCATTTGAAAGAGTCTATATAGAACATGGATGGGACTTAGAGAATTCTAAACGTATTATTGAAAAAGGAAGTAAGTTCCCAACATTTAGAGATTTAGAAACTGCATTAGACGATATTATTGAAAATTCTACTTATTCTAGACAATCTAAAAGTGATTATAAAGGCGCTTTATTAAATAGAGTTTCATCTTTAAATAATGGTTTTGAAAGTCAAATCTTTGGTAATTCTATAGGTATATCAGACAAAATTTTATTTGATAGTTATACAATTATTGATTTAAGTAGTATAGGTTCAGAAGAAACCAAATCACTTATTATGGGTATACTTATTATTCGTTTACAAGAGTATAGAAAAGCAACTAGAGACAATCCTAATGCCTCATTAAAACATGTGACAGTTTTAGAAGAGGCACATAATATTTTAAAAAAATGTTCACAAGATACTAATATTGAAACAGGAAATATGCAAGGACAATCTGTCAAAATGCTATGTAACTGTATTGCTGAAATGCGAAGCTTTGGTGAAGGTTTTGTGATTATTGATCAATCACCTTCATCCATAGATGAAACAGCTATTAAGAACACTGCAATTAAGATTGTTATGAGATTACCTGATAAATACGATTGTGAAGTCATGGCTGCTGCATTATCTCTAGAAGATAATCAAATGAGAGAGTTAAGTCGCTTAGATATAGGCGTTGGGGCAATCTATCATGTTGGCTGGACAAATACTATACTTGCGAAAATGGGAAAAGTCTGGGACAAAAAATGTCTAGGAAACAAAAAGATTGAACCTTATAATAAGAATTCATATATTCAAATCAGTGGAGCTATTGTACAGCTTCTTTACTATAAAATTCATACAAAAGATTTTTATGATCTTAAAGAAGAAACAATAGATTTATTAAAACTATTATCAAATTCTAAATCAACATTATTACCAATAAGTAAACAAAAAGAAATCATGAATTATCTTCATGCTTTCTTTGAAAATAATACTATAAATATAAAAAAGAAAAATGACAAAGTATTAAAAACTGAATTAATAGGTTTTATCTATTATTTTTTAAAACTTCAAAGCTTCTTTAAAGTTGTGACACTTTCAGAAGTCAATACAAAGCCAAGTCAAAGAGAACTCAATCAAAAAGAAAAAATAGCAAGTTTAAGATGGTTTAATAAATTAAAAGATTTATTAGGACAATATATTGTTATGCCAGAATCTGTGAATCCTGATAAATACATATGGCCTCATAACCCTGAAGATGCTATGTACTATTTAGATATACTAAGAGAATTGATTTATTATTATGGACTAATATGTATCCAAGAAAAAAGTGATTATTCATATTTAAATGCTTTAGACTATCTAGATAAAATAGGGGTATTTTCTCAATAATAATCATTTTGAGTTTCATATAAAAACATATATGATTGACAATAGAAAATCAATATAAAAAGACGTGTAGAAATCTTTCTTAATTAAGAAGCTATCTCATGGTAAGAGAAAATAAATATATTAAGTATCTTTAAAAAATAAGTTTGATGAATAAATCTATTGAAGAAAATAAGAAATATGTTTTTTTAGGAGCATTTGTTTATCAGGAATTTAATGAATGTTTAATGTTTCTATCAAAAGAGGAGGGTAGAGATTATATTGATTTTTAAGAAGTTCTTTGGGATAGTGATGATGAAATAAAAGAGGCTTTTTAAAAAATGGAAAGGAGAAGTATTTTACGTATGAATAGGCTTATGAAAAAAAAGAATAATGTAGATTGTCTTATCAGCAGTATTTTAAGTCACGATATAACATTTACACTCTATAATGTCATGAGAAGCTTTACTGGTTTAATGAAAGAAGCGCTCATCAAAGAACCAAGATTACTCATGTATATTGATGGATATGAGTATCAAGTTTATAAAAGAGGTTCTTTGTCACTTGCAAGCGATTATATCGTTACAATGAAATATGCTAAGCATTTCCCTAAAAGTATAGATGATGTCATTATGGATGATGGAACATATGATTTATATAGTTATAAAAAGTTCGTCAGTCCTGAGGAATTATTTTTTGTGACTAATGATAGTGAGGCTTTAAAAGAAAGGATAGATAGTTCATTTTCAAATTTTTTAACTCAGTACGAAGGTATGCAAGGGTACCAAATCCATTCATCATATATATCTGATATTTCTAATCATTATAGATTATATATGAATTTTCGTTATATTATGCCTTTAAATCAACTTCAAATGTACATTAGAAAATCTCAAATTCAGGCAAATCTTATTGCTAAAGATTTAACACGTACTTTAACATTACCACCAATTATTAAGATTTATCTTGCATTTAGTTATCTACAACAAAATTGTGATTATGATTATAGAGCATATCATAATCTTGAAAAAGATCAAGAAAGTATCTTTATTGATCCTATGCCTCATTTTTCATATGGTCCATTGTTAGAAAAAAGAGGAATATGTGGGGGAATAGCGTTTGCTTTTCGTACACTTATGGAATCATTAAATATCGAGTGCATTGTTGTGAATGGGTATTTAAAGAATAAGCAAGGTCTTATGCATGCGTGGAATATGGTTAAAGTCAATAATCAGTATTATCATGTCGATGCAACATATGGAATAGAAAATAATGGTATTTGTATTAGTAGTTTTATGAAAGATGACAAAGATATGAAATTGGGATATACATGGGATGAAAACTATTATCCTAAAGCCAGTGGAAGACAATTTCATTATGATTTTATAGAGAATTGGCTTATTAAACATGGTGATGATTTAATTGATACAGGAATTGATGAAGATATTGTTTTTCCTCACGTTTATGAATAGTTAGTCTTAGTGATTAACTATTTTTTATTTTATAACTATGTTTTATTGAAACGAAAGTCTTATAGATGAATGGAAATGATATAAATATAATTTGGGATATTTTTATAACATTTCCCTTATAAAGTAAGGAGGTGAATCTGTTCATATCTTGTAGATAAATAAAAAATTATAAAATTATAAAAAGTATAAAAACCTCCAAAGTGCTCTTTCTAAAAAATTCTGTTATCTACAAGATATTTGAGAATAGTTTCTCAAAGAAACTATTCTTTGATTATAAGTATTTTCATAATATCTAATAAAGTGGGATATTTGATAAGCACTTTTCTTATAAAGTAAAGGAGGTGCTTTTATAAAGTTGGATATCACAATCATATAACCAACTCAAAAAATAAGATTGTATAAAATATGAATAAAAAGGAGTAAAAGATTATGGCAAAAGGTATTGATTTAGGAACATCAAATAGTTGTATTGCGACATTGGATGTCAACGGAAATCCGAAGATTATTGAAAATCTAAATGATGCAAGTGATACACTTGCTTCAGCAATTTATTTTGAAGGACCAGATGCTGATCCGATTGTTGGAAATTGTGCCAAAGAATATGTAGAAACTGATGGAGCAAATGTTGTTCAATTCTTCAAAAGAGAAATTGGAAAAGAAGATCAATTTCCACCTCACACTATTTTTTCAAAAGAATATACACCTTTAGATCTTTCGGCTATTGTTTTGAAAAGACTTAAAGAAATGGCTGAGGAACAAGGTGAAGAAGTGAATGATGTTGTGATTACATGTCCTGCATATTTTGGACCAAAAGAAAGAGAAATCACTAAGAAAGCAGGAGAGATAGCAGGATTAAATGTATTAGATTTAATTAACGAGCCTACGGCTGCAGCTCTTAGTTATTGTGCCAGAGAGTTTCAAGAAGAAAAAACGATTCTTGTATATGACTTAGGTGGAGGTACATTTGATGTCACAATTATGAAAATGTTCATGGATACAAATGAAAATGGTGATGATATTCAAAGAGTGAAGATTATTGCAACAGGTGGAGATGATTTACTTGGAGGTAAAGATTGGGATGATAGACTCTATAAGAAGATTCGTAATAAAGTTGCTCAAGAAAATGGTTTAGGTGAATCTGAGCTAGATGTAGATACACGTCAAACAATTTATTCAAAAGTTGAGACGACAAAACATAAATTATCTCATGTTCCATCCGCTACAGTCAAAGTTAGTGTAGATGGTCAAATGACAAAAGTTGATATAACGAGAGAAGAATTTGAGGATTTGACGAAAGATCTCGTTGATAAGACTATGACTTATGTTGATGAAACTTTGAAAAATGCTTCACAAAAAACAGGTGAATCTATTCATATTGACACAGTTTTACTTGTAGGTGGATCAACATTTATGCCAATGATTTATGAAGCAGTGAAATCAAGATTTGGAGATATCGTAAGAAGAGAAAATCCTAATAAAGCAGTTGCTTATGGTGCAGCTATCTACTCAAATATGCTAGTTGATATTATCGAAGAAGAGGAAGATAATATTCATAAAGACAATAATTCTTTTGTTCCTTCTTATAGAAAATTTGTTATTGAAGATGTAGCCTCTAGAAGTTTTGGGCCGGGTATCTTATATAATAATGATAAGGATTATCTTATTGATAACTTATATAAAGAAGGAACTCCTTTGGATAAAGTGGTTAAAAGAACTTACTATACTGTAAGTGATTATCAAACATCCATTCTATTTAGAGTCTTTGAAAATCTTTCTCAAGAAGATAGATGTGTTCCATGTTTGACTGAACAAGGAGATCCTCAAGAAACTGATCCTAAATATGCAGTCAAATACTTAGGAGAACTTGAATTACCATTAAGTGGTCATACTAAAAGAGGTGCACCAATTGATGTAGAATTTACTGTCAAAAACATAGGAATTGTCATTAAGGCAACGGATCCTGATACTGGTAATTCTAAAGAAGTCACTATCCGTTATGAAGGTGGTTTAACTGAAGAAGAATTTGAACAAAAGAAAGAAGAAATGAAAAGAGTCACACCTGTTTCTAGATAATGAGATTTCTTCACTATACATATTTTGTTTTTAATACAAGATAATATAAAAGAACGTTATCAACATACAATGAGTATGAAAACGTTCTTTTATTTCAAATTCATGATAAAATAAAAATATGTTTGAAAATGGAAGGAAATCAGCAGATATTTAACTTATATATATTGAATAAAATACAAAAAATGAATTGTATAATGTATGAATTATTTTACTTTGATGAAATAGATTTGATATATAGTATAATAATATAGTAGATAGTAGGTGAAATATGATGTTTATTTATTATTGCATAAAATTAATACTCGTTGTAAGAAAAGGTAAGCAGCTTACAAAAAAGAAGAGATATTTAGAGGAAAATGGACTTTATAAAGATTTTTACAATCATATTAAAAATAAGTTTGATGAAAGTAATTTTCTTATTAGACAATCTATGTTTAATATAGGCGTATCTTATTATCAATTGTCATCTTATAAAGAAGCACTCAAGTATTTCATAAAGGTTTATGAAATAAATAAACAAGTATTAAATAAAGATAATAATGAAATCTTTAGAGATTTATCCCATATTGAAAGAACTTATGGTAAGATAGAAAATTATGATAAACAATTAGAATATCAAAAAAAATGCTATGAATTTAGAAAAAAGAAATTCGGAGAAACGCACCCTGAAACTCTGAAAAGTCTAAGTAAAGTTGCATCCCTCTATGGAAATATAGGAAATTATACAAAACAGCTGGAATATAATAAAAGATGCTATGAACTAAGAAAAAAAGTATTAGGAGAAGAACATCCAGATACATTGACAAGTCTTGGTAATCTTGCATTAAGTTATGGAAATACAGGAAATTATGAACAACAGCTAGGATACAATAAAAGATGCTATGAGCTGAGAAAAAAAGTATCAGGAGAAGAACATCCAGATACATTGACAAGTCTTAATAATCTTGCATTAAGTTATGGAAATACAGGGAACTATGAACAACAGCTAGGATACAATAAAAGATGCTATGAGCTGAGAAAAAAAGTATTAGGAGAAGAACATCCTGATATATTGACAAGTCTTAGTAATCTGGCCGCAAGTTATGGTGAGATAGGGGACTATGAAAAAGCACTTGAATATAATAAAAGATGCTATGAACTAAGCAAGAAAGTATTTGGAGAAAAACATCCAAATACATTAACAAGCTTAAGTAATCTTGCATCTAGTTATGGAGATGTTGGAAATTATGAACAACAGCTGGAATATAATAAAAGATGCTATGAGCTGAGGAAAAAAGTGTTAGGAGAAGAACATCCATATACATTAATAAGCTTAGGTAATCTTGCTTTATGTTATGGTAATATAGAAGAATATGAAAAACAGTTAGAATATAATAAAAGATGTTATGAATTAAGAAAAAAGAAGCTGGGGGAAACGCATCCTAATACTCTGACAAGTCTTAATAATCTTGCATTAAGTTATAATAATATGGGAGACTATGAAAAAGATCTTGAATATAATAAAAAATGTTACGAACTTATCAAAAATAAATTAGGGAAAGAACACCCCAATACTCTAACAAGTCTAAGCAATCTTGCATTAAGTTATGGAAATACAGGGAACTATGACAAACAACTTGAATACAATAAAAGATGCTATGAGCTGAGAAAAAAGAAATTTGGGGAAGAACATCCTGATACGTTGGTAAGTTTAAGTAATATATTATTCTCGTATTTATATAATGAAAAATATGATGAGTATGAAATATATTATAAAAAGTATATTAATCTTCAAAATAGGAATATATTTAATTTATTTTCTGTTATTCAGAAGGGGGATTATAAGAAATATTTGAGTGGATTTGTACAATTAACTAAAGATTATACGAATTATTATTTTATGCATAAAAATGATAGAAATGATTATCATTATATTGTTGCATATAAGAATATTCTACAGGATATTGAAATCATGGAATATAAGCTTCGTAAGATACCAGAATACATTCAAAAAACGAACTATATAAATGAATTAGATAAAAAGATAAGTGAGGAAATAGATCCAAGAATCATCGTTAATCTACAATCTCAAAGAGAGACAGCCAATAATGAATTGAAAAAGATTACTGAACAGTACCAAAATCAATTGCTTCTTGATGTTGATTATCAGATGATTATAGATAGATTGGATGATAGTAATTTACTATTGGACTATTATCAATTAAATAATCAGTATGGTTTAGTTATTATCGGTAAGGATGTATTTGAAAGTATTGTTGTTGATGATTATGGATTGGATTATATAATCAAATATTTAGACAATATAGATCATATCTATATATGTCCTGATGGAGAATTATATAATGTCTCTTTTGAAAGATTGATAGACAAGAAAATCAGCTATCTTTCTTCACCTAAAGCATTGTTCATGGATAATGATACAAGTAATAATGAAGATATTGTTTCATTTGTATCTCCAGATTTTAGTGATACCTTGGATGATGATGGTAATGATACAAGAGGAGGAAAAAAGAGTCAATTATTAGGAAGCCTTGTAGAAGGTCATTATATTGATCGTATCTTTTCAAATGTGAAAACTTATAGTGGAAAGAAAGCCAGTGCAACTCATTTCATGGAAGTTGAAAGTCCATCGATATTGCATGTTTCCACTCATGGAGATTATCTAGAAGATAAGAAGAATATCATGGAAAAAGGTATTTTATGTCTAGCAGGATATAATCTGAATAATAAAAAAGTGGAATATGGTAAAGGCTATGTATCGGCTAACGATATCCAATATATGAATCTTAAAAATACAGATCTTGTTGTGTTGTCAGCCTGCAATACAGCAAAAGGCGAAGTATTGCCAGGAGAAGGAGTCTATGGACTCAGACGTGCATTCGAACTTGCAGGCGCAAAGACATTGCTTATTACAGTAGAAGAAATTAATGATCATAATGCAGCTATCTTCATGAAGAACTTCTATCAAAGATATCATGAAAGTAGAAATGCGTATCAGTCATTTCTAGAAACCAAGACATATCTTCAAAATAATCAAAATGCTTTAAAAGAACTAGAAGAATATGTCAATGAATTTCCAGAGGACATGAAAAGAAAATATACAAATACATATCAATACCAGATCAAGGGTTATCTGGAATTATGCAAAGAAAAGGGATATCTACTTAGAGGAGAAGATCAAAAGGAAGATTTTAATGGATTTATCATACAAGGAAGGATCTCAAGGTGAGATTCTTTTTGCACAAAATGGGATATTTTGAATACGCCTCTCTTAATGAGTGAAGATAGAAAGATATCTTCATAAATAAGAGTAGTTTATATTTCTGCCATAAAAATTCTATATAACTCTGCATCTCTTTTGTCTCTGATATATAAATCATCAATGAAACTACTCTTATTTAATTATTATTAAAAATGAATTGGAGAGTGTGTATTATAAAAATATAGTTCACATATTCTTTTACATGTCATAGTGACACATACTTGTGTTTATCAATAGTTATTTTAAATATTATGAAAGGATGGGAAATCAGATGGGAAATCATATGAAGTGGAAAGAAGAGTATGAATTAGGTGAAAAATTATTCGATAATAGAAAGTATAAGGAAGCACTTGATCTGTTTCAAAATATCTATGAGTCTTTTATAAAGAATGATAATGACGAAGAACATTCTTTAATACTTCTCAATAAAATAGCCAGTTGTTATAAAGTGTTAGGAAATTATAAAGAAGAATTAAAATGGAATAATGAATGTTATCAAATAAACAAAAGAGTATTGGGAGAAGAACATCCAGATACTCTTACATGTCTAAGCAATCTAGCTATAAATTATGGATATTTGGGTTATCATAGTAAAGAGCTTGAATACAATAAAAAATGCTATGAACTTAGAAAAAAGAGACTTGGTGAAGATCATGTTGATACATTAGAGAGTTTAAGTAATTTAGCTTTTAGTTATGGAATGGTAAAAAACTATAAAAAGCAGTTGGAATGCAATGAAAAATGTTATGAACTTAGAAAAAAGGTATTAGGAGAAGAACACCCAGACACATTAACAAGTTTAAATAATGTTGCTTATAGTTATGGGAATATAGGAAACTATAGAAAGCAGTTAGAATACAATGAGAAATGTTATGAGCTTAGAAAAAAGGTATTAGGTGAAGAGCATCCAGACATATTAACTAGCCTAGGCAATCTGGCAAGGACTTATTGTAATTTAGATGACTATGAAAAAGCCAATGAACTCTATGAACAATGTTATGAACTGAGTAAAAAGGTATTAGGAGAGGAACATCCAGATACCATAGTAACTCTTAGTGATCTCGCATATACTTATGGAAATATTGGAAATTATGATAAAGAGATTGAGTGTCATGAAAAATGTTATGAACTAGAAAAAAAGGTTTTAGGAGAAGAAGATTTGGATACGCTAACAACATTAGAATGTCTTGCATCATGCTATGAAAAAGTAGGAAACTATGAAAAAGCAGATGAATATTATGAAAAATATTATGACATCATGAAAAATTAAATTGATTGATATGAAAGTACGTATAAAAATGGATGTAATAGGAGATAGAAGATGATGACTGTACATGTATGAATAAAAAATACTGATATAAGATGAAAAGCAGTAGCTTCTATTGTTATGGATGAGGGATTTGCCATTCGTGATATAAAAGTTATAGGCGGGAGAAGATAAAACATTTATTGTGATATCATCTCGTCAAAAAAACGATGAAGAGTTTGCAGATGTATGTCATCTCATTAATAAAGAATGTAGAAAGGCTTTAGTGAATATTATTATCTCTTATATTGATAAAGCTTTGTGAAAGTGATGATAGTATGTCTTTATTAAAACAAAAGGCAGGTGATTTTATTTGCATTTCTCTTATATAGTGGAAAGACATAGTGGATTATAATTTGGTATGATAAAATGATTCACTAATATTAAAATTATTCTTTTTTCATAGACCGTGTGATAAAATATAGGTATTTAATAGGGAGGTGTAGGACAATTATAATACTTATATTTGTCTAGGATTATGAGTAAAACTATTAATAAAAAAAACTTATTTGTTGATTCAATATTTGATATAAAAAAATTTTTGACTTCAAATGAAGATATAGATGAAGTTATATTAGATTTAAATGATTTAGAAGATGATATAAAAACTACGGTTCATTATTTTGATGAAGTATTAGATGAAACAGAAAATGCTTTGTCTATAGATGTTCTTGCGCAAAAAGAATTCTTTGAAAAATTTATTCGATTACTTTATTTAAGAAATGAATTGTCTCCAGATATTGTATACTTAGGTGCTAAAGAACGTGAGGAACTTGTAACACAAGGTCATTATTTTTCAATAGCACAGCCATTTTTTAATAAATTAAAACAAGAACATCAATTTAATAAACCATTAAATGATGATGGCTGTATCTTTATACAAAGAAGAACAACATTAAATATGGAAAGAAAAGATCCAAGAGATAATCATATTCTTTATAAGTGTATTTTACCTCAATTAATGTATACATATACTGATCATAGTCAACCAACACCTGAAAATATAACTTTTCAAGATTATTTGAATCAAATTAATTTGAAATGTGTGAAAGATTCATTAAGAGAAGAATTTGATCAAATGATTACATTTTCTAATGATAGACATGCTAAATATTATTCATTATATAAAATACAAGCAACAAATACATTTAGTGCATCATTATATAATGAAATAGTAGGTATTATTCAAAAAGAAAATGATTACAGTTCTCCAATTTTGAATAGTCGTACAACAGGGTATCTTGTTTTTAGACCATATTCTCATGGAAATATTTCTTTATCTGCAAAGCAAAAATATGAATATTTTTATTTGATATTTGAATGTTTGTATAGAATTTTAGATAGAAAAGTCAATGTACAATATAAAAGAATAATAACTAATCGAAACTCTTATATCCCCTTTCCAGAGAATCTTGTTGAAGATATTGTAACAAAGTTTGGATATGATTTACCTTTAGATTATAGTGTAAGACATTTTTCAAATGTGAAGGAAAAAAGTATTGAAAGATTTAATAGTTTCTTTAATGAATATGTTGATAGTGCTACATATAATAGAGTGGGAAAAGAAATAAAAAAAGATCAAGCGTTGAAAGGATCAGATAATGTTGATGATGGAAACGGAAAAATAAATAATGATTATGATGCTATTGATTTAAGAAGGTCCACGGGCAAAAAAGATTTATCTAATCCAAAAGTAAGATACAAAGAAGAAACAATTAGTCGCTGGAATTTCACAGATAAATATACACAGATACTATGTGAAATGACTTGTGATTTTAGAACTAGTCATTCTTCTATTAGTGATATTATCACAAAATCAATACTTTCAAAGATAAATCAAGAAAAAGAAAAACGACAAGAACAAGATTTACCAGAACTCACTGTTCAAGAATTAAAAGAACTTTTAAATGAAGTATTAAAAGAAAATATATTTGAAGATAGAAATATGGATAAATCATTAGAAAATAGTTATTTAAAAACATTTAGAGAAACAAATAGTAGAATCATAAACATAGCTAATCAACAACAATTAGAATATATAACATCGTTACAGTATTATTATATATTTGTATTATTAAGAGATTTCTATGAAGAGTTGAAGTCTGAAGAATACAAAAATATGTCTACCAAAGATAAAATACATACATTAAAAGGACAATTATTTCATTTAGGATATGTTTTTTATTGTATTGATATTTACGATATATCAAAGGGAGTACCAGACAAAAAATTAAAAATAACACAACAGGATTTTAAAGAATATATGTTCCCCAAAAATTGCTCAATAGAAGTTATTTTAGATTTTTTTCATGATACGTTAGGTTCATTGGATAGTTACTATATAACTTTATTAGAAAAAAATATATGCATAAATGAATTATTTGATAAAAATCAAAAAGAAATATTTTATGAATATATATACGATCTTTCTGAACAATTGGCTAAATATATTAATCAAAAAGAATTTTATAAAGTCGGTTTTGGAAATAATGCAAAAGCTCCTAATAATTATCGAAATTTTATATCACATGTTTATCATGTTGAAAATATCTATTTTACACTTTTAAACAGAGAAGAAATTTTTGAACTTATAAAAATAATAGATTGGAGAGTTAAATAATGAATGATACACTTACATTAAGAGATATTGATGATTATGTTGAAGCATTATTAGCCTTTCTTCCTACACAAAGTCAAATACAAATGATAGAAGACTATTCTTCTATTATAGAAAATAATCCACAATATCAAAGAATTGTAAGAAGAAAGTTAAGAATTGCAAGATCACATAATGTTTTTGACAATGTCAATATAGAAGAATTACAATCAGAAAGCAAATCAAAATTTATATCTATCATGGACATTATAGAAAGAACATTAGAAGATTATAAAATTCATGTTAAAAATCAATTAGAAACAACATTTACTATTTCTAGAAAAGTATCTTTTGCATTAACTAGAGGTGATAGTGTTGATGAAAAACATGTGACTGTAGGTTATGATCCTGAAAGGCTTACTTTTATATTAACAGTGGATTCTAAAATGGCTGAATTATATGAGTTTGTACTTATTATAGATGGTAAGGAGGTTAAACCATCTCATATTGATTATGAAAGTGACACTTATATAAGTTTTGAAAACATAGAGCAAGATCAAAAGTTTGAAATAGAGATACGGGAAAAAACTATTCAACAAGATAATGGATAAAATCTCTAGATTGAAAAGGGTATAAATTCTGTGATGATAAAACCAATATGACAAAGAAAGATTTTAAAAATATACTAAAGTATTAAAATTACTGATAATTTATCATAGAATATAGATTAAGATATTGAACATATTAGTACAGCATATAAAAAATATGTCTAGGATATATAAGAATAAATTTGGAATAATAATTGGATAATTAATATTATGAGAATAGGTCTATATTCAAAAAGATTATAAAGAAACTTTAAAGTTATCACATTGTATTAATGAAGAAAGTGTAACGAAATAAACAAAAATGCAAGTTATTTGGAAGCTACAAAAATGAATGATTTGTTTTCAATATGTAGATGTCATTAAAAACTATTAATGTATTTTTTACTTGGCATTAACACTCTTTAGCATTTGCTTTGTTATAATCCATTTATAAATGGAGGAAACAAAATGGGAAAAAAGACTAAAAAATTAATTGGTAGTAGTATGAGTGTTCTTATTGTGGCATCATCAATGAATTTGAATGCATTATCAGTTGTTCATGCGACAGACACACTTACGAAGAATACTTCAAAAATTATAAGTCCAGTAATGATTAGTGAGATTGTAGCTGATACACATCAATCTGATATGGAAACTGCATCAGGTACAGATGCGTTTGAATATATTGAGCTCTACAATACCACGAATCAGACTTTAGATATGGATAATTATCTTATTCAAAATGTCAATGGAAGTACGAATACTTTATGGGAAATCCCTGAAGGTACAACAATTGCAGCGGGAGAGACACTAGTTGTATGGGTATGTAATAGTGAAAGTGCATCACTTGATGAAAGTCAATTTCGCTCTTACTATAACATTACTGATGAATCAGTAAATATTGTGAAAACAAATGAATCGGTGAATGGTTTTAGTAATTCTGGAGAACGTTCAATGGAAATCATTGTCAAGGATACTAAGCAAGTCATCAACTCTATTACTTATAATGATGGAGATGCAAAGGCTCAAACAAAAAAAGGAATTACATTTCAATATCAGGATGGTCGTATTCAGGAATTGACACTTGGGTATGATGGTGATCCAACGCCTGGATCATTAGCTGATGAACAAACATTAGATGATCATTATATTGTTAGTAAGGATGAAGATGCAACAGTGAGTCTTTTAGTTAATGATACATTTAACCCAAATGCATCATATGTTGTGAAAGCATCTACAGACTTAACTTCTGTTATCTTAGAGGCAAAAGCTTTTATCAATAGTAAGTCATATAATATGACTTATGATAATGGTGAATTTTTTGTATCTATTCCTGCATCGGATTTAAGTGATTTAGAATCTTTTGAATTATCAGTTGAATTAACTGATGGAGTTAATCAATTAAAATCTAATAAGACGATTACAGTTGAGACAGCAGATTCAGTGAAATATCAATCACCATTATTATTGACTGAGTTTGTACCTAATACTGTCAATGTGAGTGGTTCTGATGCATTTGAATATTTTGAAGTTTATAATGCTAGTAATCAGACTATTGATCTGAAAGATTATCATTTTATTTATATTAATGGAACTAAAGAAACTGAATGGATATTAGAAGATGATATTCAATTAGAATCAAAGAAGTCTTTAACTGTATGGATTCAAAATGAAGAAGTTATCAATGCTCATTATACAGTAGACAACTTTAATGAAAATTATGGCACAACATTAGAAAAAGGAAAAAATCTGACAACTGTACAATGTGATGGTTTATCAAATTCTGGATCACGTGCAATGAAGATTACTTCACAGACAGGTTTAGAATTAAATCATATAGAATATAAGGCACAAAACAGTTCTAATGGAAAAATAGATGAAAATGAATCTATTTATGTTACGTATGAAGGCTCTGAAGGAGTTGTTCATTATGATGGAGAACAGACTGTAGGTATTGTTTCTAATCAGATTTTTGGTGAATATAAACGTCCTGATGTGATAGAGAGTCCTACTGTATCAATTGATGCACCATCAGTGATTTCAAACCTTCAAGATTATGAAATGACTCTTCATACAAATCTAGAAAAAGTTTTCACTGCAACAGCAGATATTTATAGTGGTGAAACGCTCATTGATACAATTCATTTTACATATAACAATAATATTTTAGAAGGAACAATTGCATATGATACTGTTAAGGATTATGACAACATAACTTATAAGGTTACAATCAGCGATGGTGTCAATAAAGCAACTTATACTTCATCTTCAATTCCAGTTCAAAATGGTGAGGTAGATACAACAAATGCACCAGCATTAACAATTACTGAGGTTATTCCAGATACTTCTAATGTAGGTGGTGCAGACGCGTATGAGTTTATTGAAATCTATAATAATTCTAATAAGGATATTAATTTAAAAGATTATAAGCTCTATTATAATTATCCAGATAGTGGTAGTGATAGTATTTGGTGGGAAACAAATGAAGATAAGATTTTAAAATCTGGAGATACCCTTGTTTTCTGGATTAAAAATGGTGCAAATGATGATTTAACAAAAGATAATTTTAATGAAAAATGGGGAACAAATCTTTCTGATGACCAATTGATTGAAATTTCATGCGGCGGTATGTCTAATAGTGGAGCTAGAGGAGTAAAAATAGCGACAAATGTTAAAGATGTGGTTGATTATGTGACCTATAATATGGATGGAACTGATAATACAACAGCTGACAAGTCTATTGTTTACCAAAATCAATATATTAATGGACAATTCCAGTCTGTATTAGTGAGTGATAATAGAACTCCTACACCGGGAAGAGTTGATAGTGGTATGAAACCACAGTATTCTCCAATATTGCCTGATACAGTAAGTCAGCCAGTTTTAGATGATCGTACAGCATCAACTTTTAATACAGATGGAGATTTTGCATTTGAAATTAAAGCAACTTCACAAGAGACAACTATTAAAACTGTATCATTATATATAAAAGATAATAAGTCAACGGAATATACTCAATATAATCTTTTAAGAAATAATGGGGATGTTTTCAATTATACTCTAGCAAGTGTTGACTTAATTGGTAAATCTTCTTATGAATATTATTTTGTAGTCAGTGATGGATATCAAATAGTAACGACTGATGCTAAAACTGTAAGCAATGAAGAAGGAACTCTTGAGGGGGATCGTTTTAATATTGCTGATCAAACAGTGATATCACAAAATCAGCAAATTATTGGAACGGGAGAAAACCTTATTCTTGATGGTAAAGATATTACAGATGAAGCCAAAAAATCTATCAGTAACTCAGCAAAAATTGCTTTTGATGCTTCACAGACAGATGTTTTCTTTAAAAATGCCGTCGCTATAGGTGACGATTCAATAGGAGTCTTTAATGAAGGAACTTACGAATCATGGATGACATATAGTTATGATGTAGATGCAAAATATTTTGATTATGATAAAAAACAGGTAACGATTGCATTCCATGCAGGAAATAAAGCGAATGTTTTAGAACATAATATTGAAAATAATGATGATTTTGTTTTAAAGAATATTCGTCTTATTTTACCCGATGGAACATCTTTGAGAGGAAGATATACGGGTGTTAAAGGTCTTGGAGCAGTTGAACATACTGCAGATAATTGGCATCCAGACCAACCAGAAACATTGGATAGTTATTCTCCACAAACTGAAATTCAAATGGGAGATGGCACAAGTAAAATAGAAATTCTTTACGTAACATTTGATATTCCTGAAGCATCATTTGATTCATTACGTTATGATCTTGATACAACAAAGTTATCAGATGGAGTTCATACACTTCAAACTGGCCAATCATCTATACAGCTTGTAGTAGATAATACGGCTCCTGAAATTACGACAAATATGGAAGATCATGCCCAATATAGAAAACATACAATTGAAGCCAATGCCAAAGATGCTATAAGTAAAAATGTTTCTTTATTAGCAACTTTGGATGATCAAGCAATTGACTTACCTTATGCATTTGATACAAAGACATTAGATGCAGGGGAACATGTTTTATCTTTAACTGCTACAGATGAAGTAGGAAATGTAGCGACAAAAACAATGACATTTACTGTTCCTGAAGAAAATGCTACTGTTAGTGAAATAACACCAGGTGATGGATCTGTCATTCATGGTGATCCAACATTATCGCTCCAAGTGACTGATCCAACAAATGATATTATGAATGTTGTATTTAAAAAGGGTCAGAAATATACTTTGAATGATGAAAATATCAAGGTTTCTCAAGGTGTAAGTCAAACTTCTGGTACTAATGAACAGACTTTTGAAACAAATTCTGCCAATGGTTTCCCATATCAGCAGTTTGATATCAAGGTTGATTCTTCATTTACAAATAAAGATTCAATAAAAGTCCATTGGGAAGGCGAAAGTAATAATGCCAAAACATTTATGTATATTTATAATCACACAACTCAAAAGTGGGATTTACAAGATGCTCAAAAGATTTATGACGGTAACCAAATTGAATTAACAGCTTCTATCGCGTTAAATGATTATCTTAAAGATTCATCAGTAAGAGTCATGATACAAAATGGAGAAGGGTATACGCCACCTCAATATGAAGCACAAACAACACGTATTACGACTTCTAATGAAAATGATACTCCTCGCGAAGATTATGATTTTACATTTGTTGTAGAAAGTGATACTCAATATTATAATGAGGATTATGATGGTAATCCTGAGCAGGATGTTGATGGTTTATATCAATATCAGTTAGATATTCATGAATGGGTTCTAGCAAATAGAGAACGTATGAATATCCAGTATATGTTCCATGATGGAGATATTATTGATGATGAACATCTTGAACCTGAATGGGAAAATGCCGACAAAGCTTATAAAATGCTCGATGAAGCAGGAATGCCTTATGGTGTATTAGCTGGTAACCATGATGTTGGTCATTTAAGTGGTGATTATACAAGTTTTTCTCAGTATTTTGGTGAAGCAAGATATAATCAGAACCCTTGGTATGGTCAAAGTTATAAAGATAATCGAGGACACTATGACTTAATTAGTGTTGGTGGTATTGACTTTATTATGATTTACATGGGATGGGGTGTTGGTGATGAAGAAATCCAATGGATGAATGATATTTTAGCACAATACCCTGAACGTAAGGCTATTTTGAACTTCCATGAATACTTACTTGCTAGTGGAGGCTTGGGTGAAGAACCTCAACGTATCCACGATGAGGTCGTTGCTGTGAATCCAAATGTCTGCATGGTATTATCAGGTCATTATCATAATGCTCAGACCAGAGTAGAAAGTTTTGATGATAACCATGATGGTGTTGATGATCGTACTGTTTATCAGATGTTATTTGATTATCAAGGATTAAAAGCAGGTGGTATGGGATACATCCGTTTAATGCATTTTGATTTAGAAGGTGAAAAAATTATTATTCGTACATACTCACCTTCATTAGATGATTATAATGCTAAAGATGAGACAGATATTGGTGATGTTGCAAATATTAACGGAGAAGAAACTTTTAATATTTCTTTTTCAGAATTAGGAATTGAATCAAAGACAAAAAGTCTTGAAACTTCATCTTTGGATATAGACGTTTATGGAAGTGAAGTATTAGGTGAAGTTAAAAATGTGGGAAGTGGTCAAACAGCACAATTGACATTAAATAATCTGGCTAATCAAACTTTAGGATGGTATGCAGAAATTACTGATGAAAATGGTGGATTGGCAAGAACGGATGTGCAGTATATTACAGTGAATAAAGAAGAAAAGGCACCAACAATTATTTTACCAACAGATAATACACTCACTGTTGGAGAAGAATTTGATCCAATGAAAGATGTTAGTGCAATGGATTATACAGGAAAAGATATTACATCCCAAATTCAGGTTGCAGGTCAAGTGAATACATCAAAACCTGGAACTTACGAATTAACTTATACTGTATATGATGAATATGGTTATTCTACTCAGGCAAAGAGAGTGATTACTGTAAAAGTATCTTCTTCTCAAAATCACCCTTCGCTTCCTGGTGAAAATAAGCCAACGCAAAATCCTAATCAGAACATCCCACAACAAAGCCAGAACCAATCTCAACAAAATCAGAACATTTCACAACAAATTCAAAGCCAAGTCCAACAAAATCAAAATGATATTCAACAGGTGCAATCGGCTATCCAACCACAAACCTCAGATCTTTATGGAAACTTTGCTGGATACTTATTTGTTGCAATTATAACATTGATTGGTATTGCTCATTTGATATTAAAAAATAAAATGAAAGACTTTTTTCAAAAATAATCATAGGAGTAAATCTTATTCCTAAGAAATGACGAGTTATGAAGGTGGATACTTTAAAATGGAGTATCCACCATTTTGTTGATAGGTATAAGTATACGATGTTATAATAGGATAATCACCAAAGGGGGGGGGAATATGATATGGCAGAATTAACTGATGAATATATTCAAAAGGTTGTTATAAATGGCAATATTGAACATAATCAAACTATTTTATTAAAACCATACGATGACAGATGGCCTGCTTTATTTGAAAGAGAGAAAAACAGAATTTCTAAAATACTCAGAGATCGTGCCTTAATGATTGAGCATATTGGTTCAACGTCTGTTCCGGGACTAACTGCAAAACCAATTATTGATATTTTGTTAGTCGTTGATGATGCGGGAAAAGAAGAACTGTATGTCAATGATTTATGTGAACATGGTTATATCTTACGCATTAAAGAACCAGATTTTGAAAATCATCATATGTTTAAAGGACCAGATACAGATATTAATCTTCATGTTTTTTCTAAGAACTTAAAAGAAATTGAAAAGTATCTTTTGTTTAGAAATTATTTACGTCATCATGATGATGCGAGACAGCTTTACGAGGATACAAAAAAAGAGTTGGCAAAGAAAACATGGAAATATGTTCAAAACTATGCTGATGCAAAGACTGATGTTGTACAAAAGATTCTTAAAGCTGCTATTGAGGAAAACAATCAAAAGGAAAATCAACAGATTGATAATCATTTATGAAGATTTTGAATGATTAATGAAGAAGAGAATGAATATATAATTGATATATGATAACCAATTGAACCAAAAGAATAAAAGGCACTCCCCATACAAAGTACCAATGCTTTGTTTTATGATGAAATAAATACATGCCCATCCATATACCTAGACTGCCACCTGCTAAGCAAAGAAGAAAGAGCCATTTTTCACTGATACGATATCGATGATGAATGGCTTTATTTTTATCTATTTTCATGGTGATGAAAGCAAGTATATTGATTATGAGTAAATATATCATAAACAATCACTCCTTAGGTTGAATCATTGAATAAAATAGTTGTTTGTAAAAATCTTTTTGTATATTTGATTTTAAATAAATGAAATGCATGGGATGAATCATTTGAAAGTTTTGGATATTTAATTGTACTAATTGCTGATTAAGGATTTCATTTTTGACAACGCCAGCATATAAAAAACTAATGGCATTGCTTTCCATAAGCAATGTTTTTATCATAGATAAACTCCCTATTTCCATAGTAAAAGCAAAATGAGATAAGTTATAAATAGTCTGATCTAGATAATTTTCTAGAATTTCTCTTGTACCTGAGCCTCTTTCTCGAATTAATATTGGATAAGAAAACAGTTGATCAAATGTTACAGGATGCTGAGCTAGAGGATGTTGGGGATTTGCGATTGCAATGAAATGTTCTTCTTTGAATAAATGGTGTTCAAAGAGCAATGTATCAAATTGCCCTTCAACAAACGCACATTCGATTTCTCCATCCATCATTTTTTGAATCAGAGTATGTGTATTTGCAACAACGATTTCACAATTTTTTTCTGCTTTAAGAAAGGTATTGGCAATCATATCAGGAATATAGTAATCAGCAATTGATAAAGTAGAACCGATTTTTAATGGTGGCAAACAGCTTGCTAGCTGTTTTTCAAATAAGATTTCATTGTGAATTTGTGACTTTGCATATTGGTATAACAGCTGACCAGCAGTTGTTAGAGAAAAAAACTTTTGGGTATGATCAATAAATACTTGTTGATAATGATTTTCTAATGCTTTAATTTGTTGGCTAACAGCTGGCTGAGTCAGATGTAAGTTTTTAGCAGCTTGGGTATAGTTTTGACATTCAACAACTTCTACAAAAGTTCTGATTTTATCATCAATCATAAAATCACCTCTTTTATATTATAAAATATTTTTATGATAAATAAAATATTATAATTTTAACTTATATACAAAATATGGTAATATGTCGATGATTGAAAAAGGGAGATTGAAAGATGAAGAAAATAAAAGAAATATTACCAGGGTTTATTGTTTGTTTAATAATCGGACTTTTAGCTCAACAAATTGCCAAGTTTTTTCCCAGTATTGGAGCAGCACTTTTTGCAATTGGGATAGGGATGCTTGCTGGAAATACATTTTTAAACAAGGAAGTTTTTAATGTTGGAACGAAATTTTCTGAAAGTCGCTTATTAGAGTATTCTATTGTTTTAACAGGACTCACATTACAATTGGCAGATATTGCAGGAATAGGATTTCAAGGTGTTGGCTTTATTGCTTTGCAGATGACATTCACGATTGCTATGTGTTATTTGATTGGAAGAAGACTTAAGTTTACGAAGAAGTTTTCATTATTGATGTGTGCTGGAAATGCTGTTTGTGGTTCTTCGGCGATTGGAACAGTTTCTCCAATTGTTGAAGCAGATAGTAAAGATAAAGGAATCTCTATTACTATTGTGAATGTCACAGGAACAATCTTAATGGTTGTCTTACCTATTTTGACAGGTTTGTTATATCATCATGAAACACTTCAAACTTCAGCGATGATTGGTGGAACGCTTCAATCTATTGGACAGGTTATTGCTTCAGCATCACTTGTGAATCAGGAAGTCGTGGAATTTGCGACAATCTTTAAGATTGTCAGAATCATTTTTGTTGTTATTGTTGCTTTAACCTATGCCAGAATGAATCTTGATGAACAACAACCACTCTTTGCCAAAAAAGAAGGAGTTACAGCTAAGGTTAAAGCGAAAGTTCCATGGTTTGTGATTGGTTTCTTTATTTTGAGTATCATCAATAGTTTAGGAATTTTACCAGCTGTCATATCTTTGACTGCAAAAACAATCAGTTCACAGTTTGAAATCATTGCTTTAGCAGCAATTGGAATGCGTGTTAAATTTGCTGATTTAATTAAAGAAGGGCCAAAGGCCATGTTATATGGCTGTTTGACAGGAACATCACAAATTATCTTTGCATTTATTTTGATTGCTTTATTATTAAGTTAAAAAATCTATTCAGCTTGAATAGATTTTTTTCTTAGAACCATAAAAAATAATACAAATGAAATAGTTAAGAGTATATGTGATATTCCGGCTATACCAGAAATCATAGCATTTGTTGATGTTGATAAAGGAATATTTAAAACTTGGATGATTCCTCTTGTCATCAACATGATGACAAAGAATGGTAAAGCTATATTGTAGACAATAAAAAACTTTTTAAATAATGGACTTTCTAGTATGTCTTGATTATTTTGAATGAATAATGCCAGGATTAAAAATATAAACACACCTAATATAAACAAATGCGTATGTACAATACTCAATGTTGTTTTTCCAGTAAATTGATTGAGTTTTGTAAATTCTCTATAAAATACTCCTGCAACAAGAGCGGCAATCATATAAATCATAGCAACATTAATTAATTTTTTCATTGCGAAACCTCCCAATTTTATTCTTTGGATATCTTAATACTTAAAAAGAATCCTGTCAATCAAAATGCAAGTATAAAATAAATGAGATTCTCTTATCAGATTTCAATATGATGAATGTCTCTTTAAGGAACAAAGTTAAACATTTGATTTCAAATTATGGGAATTATGATATACTATCCAAAAAGAGGAGGTTCAAAATGATAGAATCAATATTGAGTAATCTAGGTGAAATTTTTTTGGACTTGTTAATAACAAGGTCTTTGAATAAGAAAATTTCTAAGAAAAAACAAGTTTTATCTATAATTGTTTTATTATTCATTGCTATTCTTTATGTTTCTATTTTTGTATTATCATTAAAGATAACACTATCAGCGATTCATAATAATCCATCATTAGCTATAAAAATGGGAATCGTTGATATTATTTTATTTATAATACTTTTAATATATACTCTAAAAATATATCATCAATGGAAAAATAAAAAGAAAAGAGCTATATGAAACAACTCTCAAGTCGTTTCAATATAGCTCTTTTTTATGAACACTTAGGGAAAATAACGATTGTCTTAAATAAATCACCATCAAGTTCTATTTTAAATTGACCACCTTGTAATTCTGTAAAACTTTTGACAATGGCTAACCCTAAACCAGAACCATGTGTATTTCTTGATTTATCTCCTTGAACAAATCTTTCTACAATTTCATTTTCATTAAATGTCATTTCTTCTTCAGATATGTTTTTAAAGATAATTTCTACCTGATTAGGATGATTATGAATATCAATATAAACACGAGTATGTGGTAAAGCATATTTACTGATGTTCATAAATAGATTTTCAAAAATACGATAAGTTTTGGAGCTGTCTAAATGACACATGATTTTTTCTTCGGATGAATTCCATTTCATAAATAGAGATTTCTCATTTAAATTATCCTGACATTCTAATTGGGCTTGTTTAATTAAAGAAACAATATCCATATCAACAAGATTTAATTTAATATCTCCACTATTCGCTTTACTGACTTCAAATAAATCTTCAATTAAATTCTTTAATCTGAATGAATTTCTTTCCAAGATATCTAAATAATGTTGACGATCATTGTCACTGAGATCATTATTTTTTAATAAATCAACATAAGTAATAATAGATGTTAAAGGTGTTTTTAAATCATGTGAGACATTAGAAATCAGTTCTGTTTTCATTCTTTGTGATTTGACTTCTTCCTTGACAGCTTTTTCGAATCCATCTTTGATATTGACAAATTCATCTTTTAAAGGATTAAAAATACCAATATCCTGATTGATCTGTACATCAAAATGCCCATTTGATAACTGTTTTGTTGCTTCTAATAATGTGTGGTAATCATTTTGAATATCTTGAAATTTCTTTTTGATTAAAACAAAGATAATAACAGAATAAATCACTGCAAAGACGATACCAAACACAAAGAAGATGGAACATCCAGCCATTATTAATAAATTAAATAAAACGATTTTTAAGACTGTTTTATTTAAAGAATCATCCAAATCAAAATCAATGACTTTATTCATAATCTGGTGCCCATGAGTCATGAGCCATCCAAGACATGTATTTTCCCAAAAATATTTTTTCAGTCCTTTGTGGAAAAGATATTTCACAAAATAAGTAAAGATTATAAAGAGCAGATAGAAAATAAAGTAATAAACAATATTAATGGCTGGAGTCAGATATGGTCCAGCAACCTCAATACCAAATTGTTGATAAATATATTGGAACTGATCTTGGATTGTTCCTGAAATCAGAATTGCTGTTCCTAGATACATCATAACTGCAATCGTCGACCATATGATGGCTAAAATGGCAAATTTGATATGCATCACAAATGACAAGAAATGACTTTGTTCTAAATATTTCATAGGGATGCATAATGTCACAATACAACAAACCACAATTGCAGTAAAAATATATGGAAGTGAGTAGAGATATAGCTGACTACGTGAAGTACTCATGAGATAAGAACCAATTTGACTTGTCATATGCAACTGATCACTTACTGCAAATGTGATTGTGATATTTTTTAAAGGTTGATAATGAATCGTATCGTTTTCTTGGGTATAGTCATTAAAAAATGTGGTGCTATAAGAGAAAAGTGATTCTAAAGAATAAATGTTCATATTCTCATCATTTGTATTGATAACTTTTGGAACACCGTTTTCATCAAATTCAATTTGCATATACCATTGATATTTGTTTTGTAAATCTTTATTTTGGGCAATTTGTGCAATCTGATCATCGGTATTAGAGAATTGCTTTTGTGATTGATGATTAATAATATGGAAGAAAATATCTTCGTTTTGATGGAGTTCATCCACTTTTTCTTCTATGGTTGATTGAAAATCATAATAATAATCTGTATTGGCCGCATCTTGTGGAGATTGATAATAATCATAAATAGACGCGGATGGGTCTTGACTTTCTTTTAATAGAAAATCAGATGCATAGCTATATTCAACAAGATAAGAAGACATATAATCTGAGATATCTACGCTTTCAAAGTTAGATCTTTGAATGGCCTGAGATATCAGAGGATAACATAAATAGGTGCCGATACTTGCAGCTATCAGAGTTATCAAGATAATAATGCTTGCTAGATGTTTTTTGATTTTCATTGTGAATCCCTGCCTTGTTTTTCAATTTTATATCCAACACCCCAGACAACTTTTAAATACTGAGGATGTTTTGGATCTAATTCTATTTTTTCTCTTAAATTACGGACATGGACCATCACTGTATCTGTGTTAATAGCATCTTCTTTCCAGACACTTTCATAAATATTTTCAGCTGAAAAGACTTTTCCAGGATATTCCATAAGTAATTGTAAGATTTTAAATTCGATGGGCGTAACTTTGATATTGCGATTATCTACACTGACTGTTTTGGTATCTAAATTCAGCTCTAATCCACCAACGGTATAAACATTCTTTGATTTTGTTGATGTCACATCTAAATATTTACGATAACGCCTTAACTGTGATGAAACTCTCGCTAAAAGTTCCATAGGTACAAATGGTTTTGTGACATAATCATCTGCACCAATATTTAAACCAGTCACTTTATCTATATCTTCTGATTTGGCAGATAGCATAATGATAGGAAAATCATATTTTTCTCTCATCTTCATAGTCATTTGAATACCATCCATCACTGGCATCATGATATCGACAATAGCTAAATGAATTGTTTCTTTTTCTACAATCTCTAATCCTTCAACCCCATTATGTGCTTTAAAAACATGATAATTTTGTGTTTTTAAATAAATTTCAATCGCATCACATATTTCAATTTCATCTTCTACAATTAAAATATTATAATCCACAATAAATCCCCCTTACTTGTTCTCCATTATACTTGAATTTCAAAAAGAAAAGTAGAGGACAAAACGAAAGATTTTCTAAAGATTATAAGAAAGCACTCTTGAGGCTTTATTCCCATCGACAAAAACAGTATAAAATATAAAATGAAAAAGAAAGTTTCTGGAAACCCAAAGAATTTCTAAAGATAAATAAAAAAACAAGCATGTGCTTGTTAGTTACTGATTCTGTTTTCCCTCAATGAAATAAGTAGCTTCCATATCAGCTGTAGATAATGCAAATGCTAGAGGAAACATTTCAAATGCAGCACCTACATTACGGGCATCTTCACTGCCAGAAAATCCCATATGATAACGAATCGCAAAAGCTTCTTCCCTTGTTAGACGCATATATCCACTAATCATATAAACACTTTTTTCGCCATGGCCATAGGGCAAAGTATCATGAAATTCATATGTAGGCACTTGTATCCATTGTCCATTTTCTTTGACATTTCTAGTTCCTTTTTTATAGCAGTTAATTTTACATAAATCATGTAACAACGCCACAATCGCAATTGTTTCTTCGCTATAATCAAGATGATAAGTTTGCTGAACACGTTCTCGTGATAGATAATCTTTTAAACAATCATAGACATTCAAGCTATGTTCTAAAAGTCCTCCCTCATAGCTTCCATGATATCTTGCGCTTGCGGGAGCTTCAAAAAAATCAGAATTATGGCTAGAAAGAAATTCTAAGAGTTTATCACTACCTTGGCGATGAATCTTTGTTTTATAAATTTCAATAAATCTTTCCTTGTTTGTCATTTTCTCACATCCTTGTTTTTATTATAACAAATAAATAACATATGTGAAAACATTGATCATAAAAATAAGTTTAATAAAAAGAGACCACATTAACTATAAAAATGATATAATCTTTGCAGAGAACTGTTTTTGTTGTTTAGGGGAGGAAGAGAAAATGAAACATGATTTTAATTTGATGCTAGAAAGAAGATATAATGGGTCAATGAAATGGGAAGCTTCCTATATTAATAAAAGATTCCAGACACATTTCACTGATGAAGATAAGTTTTATCCGTTATTTATTGCTGATATGGATTTTACAATGGATCAGGGAATAAAAGATAAGCTTATGGAGTTTGTTGGCGCTGGAGATTTTGGATATTTTCATGTTCAGGATAGTTTTTATACAAGTATTATCAAATGGCATGAAGATATTCATCATACACATATTCAAAAAGAGTGGATTACACCATCCATTGGAACTATTACATCGTTGCATTTATTAAGTGATTTATTTTCTAAAGATAAAAATATATTGATACTGACACCCGTATATGGACCATTTTATAGTTGTGCGCAGTTAGGAAAGGCCCATACGATGCCGCTTACATACTGCAACCATGAATATGTGATTGATTTTAAAAAATTAGAAAAGACTTTTCAGGAAAAGCATATCCATACTTTATTGTTTTGTAATCCACATAATCCCGGAGGAAAAGCATGGTCATATGATGAATTAAATCAACTTGTGGGATTATGTAAAAAATATAATGTGATGATTTTATCTGATGAAATTCATAGTAATATATTGATATCATCAAAACCATTTGTTTCTCTTGTTTGCTTCTTTGATCAATATGATAGAATATTTGTTTCCACATCACCTAATAAAACATTTAATATTTCGGGTTTATCAACTTCATATACAATCTGTTCAAATGAAGACCTTAATCAACAGTTCAACAATTATCTATCATCATTACATATTGGGGCACAACGATTAGGTATTTATATGATAGAAACAGTTTATAATGAAGGAAGAAAGTGGTATCAGGGACTTCTTGAATATTTACGAAGAAACATTGAAATGACAATATTTTTATTAGAGACAACGGATATGGAAGTGATGAAACCTGATGCTGGATATTTAATATGGATTCATTTGCCTAAAGTGAAAAATATTGATCAATTTATAATGGATTTAGCAAATCAGACACATGTGTTATTAGAAACGGGAAGTCGTTTTATAGAAAATAATGAAGGATGGCTACGTATTAATACAGCCACAAATCATGATTTATTAAAAGAAGCTATTGAAAAATTGATGGAATTTTATAATCATTATGAAATGTGATAAGATAACTATATAGGTGATATATATGAAGAAAACAAATGCATTAAGAATTTTAGATCAGTTAAAAATCAATTATCAGGTGAAAGAATATGAATATGAAGATAATCATGTGAGTAAAGACCATATTCTTCATAGTGGATTACAACCACAGCAGATTTATAAAACCATTGTTTTAAAAGCAACGCATGGATATATTGTATGTTGTATTCCTGTATTAGAGGAAATAGATTTAAAAAAGTTGGCAAAGGCAAGTGGAAATAAGAGTGTTGAAATGTTGCATCAAAAAGATTTATTGCCATTGACAGGTTATATGCGAGGTGGATGTTCACCAATTGGTATGAAGAAGAAATTTCCAACTTATTTTCAAAATGATATTTTGCAGTTAGATGAAGTGGCTGTTAGTGCCGGAAAAAGAGGTATGCAGGTTGTTTTAAAACCACAGGATTTAATTGATTGTGTAGATGGTCAATGTGTTGACGTGATAAGATAAAAACAAGGAATTTTGTATGATTTATACAATCCTTGTTTTTTTTATTGATGAGTTATTTCAATGATTTTATCGTAAAGAATATGAATATTTCCAATGTCTTTGTTTATATGATAATGTCCCAGATACCAATCCTGAAATTGTGTCGTCTTTTTAATAAAGTATAAGACGCTATGAATATCTTCATGTTCCTCATCATAAACATGCATATCACATAGATCATAAAATCCTAAATATTCTTTAATATCACGAGGTGCATCATGACTTAAAATAATATCGACCTGATTATGATATCGTTTGAGGTTATCTAAAGCATTGTTGACTTCTTGATGTGTTGGCAATTCATCTTTCCACCATGAGATACCTTCTTTTCTATAAACACGATCAGTTGAATAGCCACCACCTAATGCTAAGAAAGTTTTGCCATTAAGAACAAAGATTTCACCACGCATTAAATGAAAAATACTGTTATTGGTTTTATGAATACGTCCACCATGCCAGTTTTCTATAGGATATGTTTTTAATAAATCATGATTTTCATGATTACCATCAATCCATAATGTTGTCCATGGTTGTTCATCAAGCCAGTTTTGCCACCAATGGTCAGATTTTGCTAATTCACCACCCCAGACACAGCCAAAATCACCGCAAATAATCACATAATCATTTTTCGTCAGTTTTTTTCCTTCAGGAAAATATTTTCTGGATAATTTTTGAATATCATATGATCCATGTGTATCACCCGTTATAAAGATTCTTGACATCGTCTAACCTCACTTTCTTTTGATAATGATATCATGTTAAATAGGCTTACGATAAGAAAAATGTTATTTTTATTATATTCTATATTGTTGATTTTATTTTTATGATTGAATATTGACTATTAAACGTCAAAAAGTACATAAATAAACAAAAAAATGATAGTGTTGATATTTATTTTTGAAGACTATGATTTTTCAAATGAAAATGTTTACATTTCAAAGTGAGTTTTTATAGCGTTGATATTTAAGATTTGGTATAATAAAAATAGAGGTGAAACAATATGGATTATAAAGCAAATTATGAAAGATGGTTAAATCATCCAGGAATGGATGCAGCCACAAAAATGGAATTAACAAATATGGGAGAAAAGGAAAAAGAAGATGCATTCTATACAAATGTTGAGTTTGGTACTGCTGGAATGAGAGGTATTTTGGGACCTGGAACAAATAGAATGAATATTTATACAATTAGAAAAGCAAACGTTGGCTTTGCGAAATATGTATTGGGATTAGAAAATGGAAAAGAAAGAGGTGTCGCAATTGGATACGATAACCGTCATATGTCTTATCGTTTTGCGATTGAAAGTGCTAAGGTTTTAGCAACTTATGGTATAAAGTCTTATATTTTTGAAAGTTTAAGACCAACACCTGAATTGTCTTTTGCAGTTAGATATTTAAAATGTGCTGGTGGAATTATGATTACTGCATCACATAATCCTAAAGAATATAACGGATATAAAGTTTATGATGATACAGGATGTCAGTTGATTCCTGAATGGGCTGATGAAGTCGTTAAATATGTTAATGAAGTTGAAGATGAATTAGATATTCATGTCTGCAGTGATGAAGAAGCTTATCCATATATGACATGGATTGGAGAAGAAGTCGATGAAGCTTATTATAAAGCTGTCATGAGTATTGAAATTAATCCTGGTATGGATAAGAGTGGATTTAAGATTGTGTTTTCTCCACAACATGGAACAAGCAATATCCCTGTGAGAACTTGTTTAGGACGTTTAGGATATGATGTTGTGCCAGTATTAGCACAATGTGCACCTGATCCAGATTATACAAATACAAAATCTCCTAATCCTGAAGTTGATGTCGCATATGAACTAGCTATTATTAAAGCTAAAGAAGTTGATGCTGATGTTGTTGTTATTTGTGACCCTGATGGAGACAGATTAGGTGTTGTGGCAAAACATGATGGAAAATATGTATTGATGAGTGGTAACCAGTCTGCTGCTGTTTATCTTGAATATATTTTAAGTCAAATGAAAGAAAAAGGAACATTACCTGATAATGCTGTTATGTATAATACTATTGTAACTTCTGATTTAGGTGAATTGGTTGCCAGAAGCTATGGTGTTGATGTAGAAAAAACATTAACTGGATTTAAATTTATCGGAGATAAGATTCGTAAATATGAAAAAACTGGAGAAAAACAATTTGTCTTTGGTTATGAAGAATCTTATGGATGCGTTGTTAAAGACTTTGTTAGAGATAAAGATGCAGTACAAGCTGTCTTAACTGCTGCTGAAGCTGGTAACTACTATAAGAAACATGGTAAAGATTTGATTGATGTATTAAATGAATTATATGCAAAACATGGAGCATTTAAAGAAAGTCAAATTGCTTTATCTAAAGCTGGAGCTGCAGGTGCTGCAAGAATTAAAGAAATTATGGATAATTTAAGAAAAGATGCACCAAGTGAAATTGGTGGCGTTAAAGTTGTTGCTGTTGAAGATTATCAAACAAGTATCAGAACTGAAAATGGAAAAGAAACAGCTATTGATTTACCAAAATCAAATGTATTGAAATATTATTTAGAAGATGGTTCTTGGATTGCTGCTAGACCTAGTGGTACTGAACCAAAATGTAAATTCTATTTCTCAATCAAAGGTGCAACTGTTGATGATGCTGCAAGCAAAACAGAAGTCTTCCAAAAAGATATGATGAATATTATTGGTGAATAATAAAAAAAGAGGCATGTAATCGCTAGAGTAAAATTACTCTATTTCGTTACAGCCTCTTTTTATTTTTTATACAATGATATGAAGTAGTATATAGACTAAAAAATAAAATTAAGACACAAAAATAATGAGATACACCATCATATTTTTTATGTGATGCCCTATATAGATTGTGATTATTGATTGAAAATGTCATAATATTATTAAAGACAGAACTGTAAATAGGAGGAATATTTATGTCAGTAGAAAGAGGTGTAGCCATTGCTATTGGTTTTATGATGATTTGTGTATCAATCTATTATTATTTTTCTAAGAAACCAGTGACTATATATAACAATTCAAATCCGCCAAAAATAGATCAGATAACGAATATTCGATCATATAATCATGCAACATCACGTTTGATGTTGATTTATGGTATGGTTTTCATTTTTGAAGGATTGATGATTCATGGCAAGTTAATCTGTTTCTTTCTTGTTATTTTGACAGTCATGCCAGGAATAATCATAGTCATAGCTATCTATGAAAGTGTTATTTTAAAAAAATATTTAAAAAGACGATAATGAGAATGAAAAGTTTGCATGTAAAAAAAGAATATAAAAGATAACACAAGAAAAATTATGATGTCATGATTTTTTTCTGAAAATATCCTAACCCTTGAAATGTTTCCTGTTCATTATTTTTATATCACATTATAATAAATATGAAGGGAGAATGGTATTATGGATCAAGAAAAAATAGGAAGATTTATTGCTGAATTAAGGAAAGAAAATAGTTTAACCCAAAAAGAATTGGCAGAAAAACTAAGTGTATCTGATAGAACTGTGGGGAACTGGGAAAGGGGCAGAAATCTACCCGATCCTTCATTGTTCGTTCCATTATGTTCGATATTAGGTATAACCCTAACTGAATTATTCAATGGAGAAAGAATTGAAACAGAACATATTATTGAGAAAACAGATGAAGTATTAACAAATGTTATTGAAGAGAATAAAATGTATAGCGTTATACTCATTATTTCTTCAATCATAATGAGTATAAGCATAGTCATATTTTTTATTCCAGTATTGATGGCGTTAGATAAGACACCATCTATCATTATCATATCGAGCGGTTTATTTTTACTGATGCTAGGTTGGTCATTAAAACTGACTGTATGGAAAAGAAAAAATAATAAGGTTATAGAGAATACTGGAATGGGATTTTCTAGTGCATTGACATTAGTATTCATTACTTTAAAACTGACAAACTATATTAACTGGCCATGGATATGGGTGTTTTCACCATTATGGATTGGTATAGGTTTAATAATACTCTTTTTTATGGTAATACTGATAATTGGAAGAATAAAAAAAGGAAAATGGTGGTAGCTTTTATGTAACAATAATAATGACTGTTATTTTATCAATAAAATGTATATGGAATAGATTGATAGTATGCTATTTGAGGAGTTTCATAGATATATGAAGACTCTTTTTTTGTTGTTATAGGATTTTATGAAATCAAGAGAAGATATTTATTATAAAAAATTGCTTTTAGCATATAAAAATAATTTGCTCTATGCTATACTTTTATATATCCTATATGAAAGGAGACAGCCTATGGGCACATTTATTAATATTGTTGATAAAAGTCGAGGTATACCAAAAGAAAAGCAAGAAGAATTTAAAGAAAGATTGATAACATTGTTTCGTCAAGGAGGTATGATGGAACAACACATACAGTCATTATTTGGTAAAAAGATCATCACAATCAATCCAGTAAAATATGATAAATATCAAAATATTGATTTTATCTATAATTATTTTGAAGACTCATTATGGGAAAACTCTGGTTTTAATGGGAAGACTGGTCATGTTTATTCACGTAAAGTAGGATGGAGTTTTTTTAATTTTGTCATGGAATCAGCATATGTATTAGAAAGTTTATACAGTGATGGTGATTTTGTTATTCTTGAAAATGGCAATCCATTAATAAATGAAGAAAGAGATTGTATTGCCTGGATTAATTCATTGTTTAATGAAAACTATGCCTGGAAAAACTGGGATTTTATTAAAGTATGGAATTTAATAAAAAGTGATGAAAATGATTATGATACATATTTGAAAAGATATAGAGGATTTGGTTATGAATATGATCCGTTTGTACCATGGTTAGAAATGCGAGCATTAAAATATGGAATTAATAATATGAGGGAAGATGTGGATGAAGAGAATCAGGAGTTTGTTGATAGACTGATATTTTTTTCACAAAAAAATAAAGAAGCAGTTCAAAGTTTTAAAGACAATAGTACAGAAACAGAAAAACAACAAATCCAAAGATTGATTCATATGATAAATCACTTTATAAATCATCATGATGAAGATTATCCAAAAGAGAAAAGCTTGTTTAATTTTGTAGTATCATTAATATGGATGGATTCTCCTCATTTAGCACTTTTGTCTATATCAGAAGTTTATGGCGTTGATTTTTTTGAAATATATCAGTTATTAGATCATTATGATAGTGTTATTATTTCTGGAATGAAAGATATGATGTGTTCTGTTTCTGCTAGAGAATTATCAGATTTTTTTGATATTTATCCAGAAAATATGATTTATTTTTGGAAAGAAAGTCAGTTTAAATCAATACCTTCTCATCTTAAAGATTGGTTTTTGCAATTAAAAGAAATGTATGATCATTATATGCAAAACTCAATAGATATAGAAAATCCACTTTTATGGATTATGGACATGCTTGTTTATGCTGAAAATAATTATTACCAAATTTATGTATTTTCTGATTTTTTTGAAGAAAGTATTGAAAACATAAATGATCAAAGATATCTGATATTATGGAAAATATTTGAAGATATGATTTATAATGAAAAATTTTATAAAATAGGAGAAGTCATATTTGAATCAGAAAATAAAGAATACCTTAATAATGATTGGACGCTCATGTCTAAAGATAAAAAATGGAATAGCGCAAGATTGAAATTAAGAGGATATTTAGGACTGATTGCTAATAAAGAATTGAGAAAAAAAGTATTTGGTTTTTAATAAAAATAAAAAGGAGATCTGATAATCATGAAAAATTATCAAGAAAAGATGTTGAAACTTCAAAAAGAACTTCTGGAAATTGAAAAAGATAGAATGAAAGGGAATCAAGGATATTCTATAAAAGAAGTTGTTCAAATGATGGATAACGCTATTAATGAAAAAGTAGATGCTGTTTTTATAAATATAGAAGTATCTGAAAGAAAAGAACAGTTACTAGATTTACGTGTAAGTGTCTTAGAAGCTGAAGAAGAAAGACTAAATGGAGAGTGTACAATAAATATTTCTGAAGCTAGAAAAGCTCTTGTAAATAGAAGAAACATATTACGTATAGATAATAATCAATAGAAAGAGGTGGCATTGTCATCTCTTTCTATATATAATAAATTTAGTGTATATATTAGATGAAGTTAATGAAGGGAGAAGGTAAACAATGGAATTTGATTTTAACAAATTAGAATGGACTAGGGAACCTCAAAAATATGATATTCAAGATGAAAAGATTATCATAACAACAGAACCTGAAACAGATTTATGGCAAAGAACATATTATGGTTTTAGAAATGATAATGCTCCTGTATTACAGATGAAAACAAGTGAAAAATATTTCTCATTTATTGTGAAAACTGAATTTAACAGTAAAAGAAGATTTGATCAATGTGGCGTTGTCATGTATTTAAATAGTGATAACTGGTTAAAAGCTTCTATTGAATATGAAAATGAAGAGTTTCAAAGACTAGGGAGTGTTGTAACGAATCGTGGTTATTCAGATTGGGCCACAACAGACATTGATGCTTCTATTCATTCTATGTGGTATCGTTTGAGTCGAAGAGAATCAGATTACTGTATTGAATGTTCAACTGATGGAGTTCATTTTAAGCAGATGCGTATTTGTCATATGTGGGAAGGGACAGATGAAATTGAGTTTGGTATTTATGCATGTTCACCAGAAAACTCATCTTTTGATGCTGTATTCTCTCATATGGAAATGATAGAATGCCAATGGCAAAAACATCAATAAGGAGGAAAATGGTATGAAAGCTATTGAATTGGTACTTGTGGATATAGATGGAACATTATTGAATGACCAGGGGATGGTGACACCCAAAACAATTGAAGCTATCAAAAAACTTAAAGACAAACAGATTTTATTTGGAATTGCGACAGGAAGAACACCATTTGCAGTCAAACATCTCATTAAAAAGTGGGAAATTGAACCTTATGTGGATGTGATTATGGGATTTAATGGTGGATGTTATTTAGATATGAGAACACAAAAAATGTCATCTTGTTATTTATTGGATGGAAAATATATTCCTGTTATACTAGAAGCTTTTCAGGAATTTGATTTTAATGCAGGTATCTATGATCAGGAGTCCTTCCATGTTTTAAAAGAAGATCATTTTGCGATTGAGATTGCGAAAAAGAATCAATTACCATTAGTTGTAGATGGCTTAACACCGTATTATCATAAACAAATAGAAAAGATGATTTTCATGGCTGATAAAGAAGAAATTCAAAAGATCAGTCAACATTATCATCACATTAAGCATCCACATTATCGAGGAGTGCAATCAACACCGATATTATTTGAATTTTTAAATCCTGAACTTTCTAAATCAAAAGGGATTGAAAAAATGTGTCACGATTTCAATTTATCTACAGACTGCATTTTAACATTTGGTGATGAACTCAATGATTATGAAATGATTAGAGATTATATTGGCGTTGCCATGGGAAATGCGAATCCTCAAATTAAAGAGGTTGCTCAATATGTGACAACATCTAATAATGAAGATGGTATTGCTGTGTTTTTAGAAAACTTTATTTTATAGAAAAAGAACATGGGAAGTGGAATTCCCATGTTTTTACATACTTTCTTTAAAGATTTGAATGATTTCATCGTTACTAAGAACTTTATATCCACCTTCAAGAACAATTGTTGATCTAGCAAGACCTTCTAACATATCTTCTGTGACACCTAGATCAGTAATATTCATCACAAGACCTAATTCTTTCATCCATTCTTCCATCGCATCAAGTCCTGCTTTAGCAATCTCTTCTTTTGATTTTCCTTCTGGATTGATATCCCATACATTTGTGGCAAATCTGACAAATTTATCTAATCCATAAGGCAGAATGTAACGATAATATGGTAATGAAACGGCAGCTAACGTCATACCATGAGTAGCATCTGTATAAGCCCCAACAGCTTGACCTAACATATGCACCATCCAGTCAGTAGATTTTCCTTTCGCAACTAATGTATTTAATGCCCAAGTGGCAATCCACATAATATTGCTTCTTGCTTCATAGTTTTGAGAATCTTGAATCGCAATACGACTAGAATGAATTAATGATTTCATTAATCCTTCACTGATATAATCACTCGTATTATCATCATCACCAGAGAAATATTGTTCACAAATATGGTTCATAATGTCATAGAAACCAGCAACCATCTGATAGTGTGGTAAAGTCAATGTATATTTTGGATTCAAAATAGAAAATTTAGGCATAACATTTTCACCAAAGACATGACCAATTTTCAGTTTCTGTTTTGGATTTGTAATAACGGCACCACCATTCATTTCTGAACCTGTACCAACCATTGTTAAAACACAACCTACAGGAACGATTTCACATGTTTGTTCTTCCATTCTTAAATAATATTTATCCCACGGATCTTCATCACAATGGATAGAGACGGAAACAGCTTTGGCATAATCGCAGACTGAACCTCCACCAACAGCTAAAATAAAATCAATTTGATTGTCTCTAGCAATCTGTACACCTTCATAAAGTTTATCGATAGTTGGATTAGGCATAACTCCTGAAACTTCAAAAACTTCTTTGTTATTGTCTTTTAAAATAGTGATGACTTCATCATAAATTCCATTTTTCTTAATAGAACCACCACCATAGATGAGTAAAATACGTGAACCGTATTTTGGTAATTCTGTATTTAAATATTTTAATGATTCATCTCCAAAATAAAGCTTTGTTGGATTACAATATTCAAAATTTCCTAGCATTTTTTATTCCTCCTTTAACTACATTTATTATATGAGAATAACAAGTATATATCAAATACCTATATTCAATGAATAACTATGCTTTTTAAGTATAGATATAAAGCGTTGGACATAGGAACTATATCGATTTAAAATAAGTTTAGATGATGGAAGGAGATGTTAATCATGATAGAAAAATTTGATGTTTATATAGAACCATTTCATCTTTGGCGAACAATGCATGTTTATTTGCCAGATGATTACTATCAAACACAAGAAAGATATCCTGTGATGTATATGTATGATGGGCATAATCTTTTTAATGATCAGGATGCAACATATGGAAAATCATGGGGATTATCTGATTTTTTAAATCATTATGATAAACCATTTATCATTGTAGGTATGGAATGTAATCATGAAGGGCATGAAAGATTGAATGAATATTGTCCTTATGATGTTGAAAATGGTTTCTTTGGTCCTATTCAAGGCAAAGGGCGTATATATATGGATTGGGTTATCAATGATTTAAAACCAATGATTGATCAAAAATATCGTACAATTCCTTTTAGAGAATGTACTGGTATTGGGGGAAGCTCCATGGGTGGCTTAATGGCCTTTTATACAGTCATTCACTATAATCAGTACTTTTCTAAAGCTGCTTGTCTTTCACCTGCAATTTCTTTATGCACTAATCAGTTATTGCAAGAAATGAAGAACCAAGATTTCAATCAAGATACTCGTGTTTATTGGAGTTTTGGCTCAAAAGAGACTTCAAATCCACAATATTTTTTGAAGAACATTCAAATCTTTAATGATGAAATTGTTCGTCGCGGAGGACAGAGCTATATTCATATTGAGGAAGGTGGCCAACATAATGAAGCCACTTGGGAAAAACAAAATCAATTATATTTTGATATTTTATGGAAATAAAAAGTGTGGAGAAATCCACACTTTTTAACAACAGCAAGAACATCTTTCCTGATGTTCAGATGGTACCTGTCTGATGACAACTTGTCCATCTATTTCCATGACAGCATCTTCATTAATAATTTCTCCAACGCTATCAACAGTCACAGTTCCTGATTTAACATTTTTAATAGAATCAACATGTCCTTTGATAGATGCTTCTACATCAGAGTATTCAAATGCCAAATCACAATCAATCATTTCACAGTCAATCAGTTTTAAATTTTCACAATAACAAAGTGGCTGTGTTCCAATGATTTGACAGTTAATGAATGTTAAGTTTTTTGAAAACCATCCTAAATATTCACCCTTGACAACAGAATCTCTGACAATGACATTTTCGCTATGCCAGAAAGCATCTTTTGTATCAAGATAAGAGTTGCTGATATCAAGATGATGCATATACTGGAAAGAATACTTACCTGTGAATTTCAGATTTTCAATTTTGACATTGTTGCTGTGGAGCATCATGTATTCAGAATTGATTTGAGAATCTTTGACTGTGGTGTCATTACAGAACCATCCAAATTCTGGTGAATCAATTTGACAGTTGGAAACGATAGTATCAGAACATTCTCTTAAGATTTTAATGCCATGAATAGAACATGAATCAATAAGACCATGATGTGAATACCAAATAGGTGCTCTTGTTAATTCATCTAAAGAACAATGCGTCATTTCATATCCTTGCGCATGCCATAAAGGATAACGTAAAGAAAACTGACAATGATCAACTTTAATATTTCGGGTTTCCTTTAATACTGATTCACCATCAGCAGGACCTGCAAAGACACAGTTTTTTACTTCTGTGTTTTTAATGTTATATAATGCTCTTTCTTCATCAAAAGTTTGATTTTCAATAATGTGATTGATTTTCATATGTGATTAAACCTCCTCATTTTCATTATATTTATATAGTGTTACTCAATAGTCACTGTTACATTTTGATGACCGACAAATGTTTCTAAGTTCTCAACATTTTCAATATGACCAATACGCGTATAAGAATAAGGTGTTGAAAAACTTTTATAAAAGAGAACAAGACAATTATCGCCAAACAACATAATATCTCCAGCATCTATATAGCCAACCTTCTCACTGTTTGTTGGCAAGCTTGTTTCCATATAATAATACTTTTCATTGCCATTTAATTCCTGCATATCCATTGTGAGAGGAAGCAGTTCTATAAATTTTTGAACTGTTTCATTGTCTTCTAAATCAATGCTAAACGATTGATTATTTATTTTTAAAGTTCTCTGTTCCATAAGATTATCCTCCTTTTGGGTTTGATTGGTTTGTTTATAACTTGACTGATAGCTTTCCTGTTTTTGACAACCACATAAAAGCATAAAAGAGACAAGAATGATTTTGAATGCTTTGTTCATGTTTGATGATCCTCTTTTTTTAATATATAAATCAGATAATCAATATAATCAATTCTTTTTTGTTCTTGATGTAAGTTTTGTAAAAGATAACATCTTTGTTTTCTTAAGAATTGATACATTTTTTGAGTTTCTTTATTTTCAATGTATTGCATAAAATCACGAATCTGATCTTGATGACATCCAATATCCTCTAAGCACTTTTTCATATCTTCCAATGATATTAATTCCACATCTTCTTCCCTCCTTACTTATATTCTAGTTTCATACGTTTAAAATATCAAATACTTATATTTGATAAATAACTATGCCTTTAAAGCATAAAAAATTCCCATTGGGAATTTTATGATTCAATGAATTCTTGAATTGTCTCGCTGACAACATCTAAAAAGTATTGAGAAGTTCTTGTCAAGACTTGATATTTTTTCCAAATAAAATAATAAGGAACTTCAATATGAGGAGAAAGTGGTCTAAAACATAGTAAAGAGTCTCCTGTCGTATTGATTAGTTTATCAAAACAAATAGCATATCCAAGCCCATCTTCAACCATTAAAGAAGCATTATAAAGTAAGGTATAAGAAGAAATAATATTCAAATGCTCAATATCATTATGCAACCATTCTACCAAATCAGAAATTTGTTGGAGTTCTTTAGAAACAATCAGAGGTTTATCTTGAATATCTTGAAAAGTAATAGCTTCTTTTTGAGCGAGAGGATCATCTTTCAACATTAAGACACCCCATTGATGAGTTAATGGTAGTAATAAATGATGGTAATCATTAATTTTGGGATTGGATGTTAACAAAGCAAAATCAATCAAACCATTATCTAATTTTTCGATAACGTCTGGAGCATTTCCACTATGAATATGAAATTGAATCTCTGGATATTTTGCGTGTATCTTTTTTATTGATTTTGTAATGATTTTTAATGTGTGTGATTCACCAGCACCTATATAAATATCTCCTTTTAATGATGAATCAGCAGACATAATTTCTAACTCTGTTTTATCAACTAGATTGATGATTTCTTCAGCTCTCTGACGTAAAATAATCCCTTCTTCTGTCAATGTGATTTTTTTATTGCTTCTGATAAATAATTGCTTTCCCAGTTCGTCTTCCAGCTCTTTCATTTGTCTAGATAGGGTTGGTTGAGTGATATGCAATTGTTGAGCAGCACCGGAAATTGTTTCTTCTCTAGCGATAGCTAAAAAATATTGTAAAACTCTTAGTTCCATATCAAGAAATCCTCCTTTTTTCTTATTATATCACTATATGCTCAAAAAGCATATAATATTATTGGATATAAGTATTTGTTATAAAGAGGAAGAGGAAGTATACTTGCTTTAAGGAGTGAGAAAGAATGAGAAAAATACTTATTGTGGTAGGAAGTGGCGTTCAAAAAGGAAATACAAATCAGTTAGCCCAAGCTTTTGAAAAAGGAGCACAAGAGGCTGGACATGATGTCCAAAGAATTGTTTTATCTGAAAATATACAGGGTTGCCAAGGATGTGGAGCATGTCAAAAGAATTCACATCAATGTGTGATTCAGGATTCTATGCAGAATTATTATGCTTTGTTTGAATGGGCAGATACAATCGTCTTGGCATCACCTTTATATTTTTGGTCAATTTCGGGAAGATTAAAATGCTTTATTGATCGTTTGTATGCTATTTCTCAAGATGATCAATATCCATATAAAGAAACAGTACTATTAATGAGTGCTGGAGATAATCATTTCTGGACTTTTGAACAGGCTTTATCTTTTTATTCTTTTTATACAAAAGCTTTAGGATGGAAAGATTTAGGACATGTTCTTGCAGGTGGTTGTGAAAGTGAGCCACGATATATTCCTACACAAAAATTACAAGAAGCTTATCAGAAAGGTTTACATTTATAAGGCGTTTTTTGAACGTCTTTTTTATATGATAAAGGAGATTTATATTCAGAGATTTTGTTTTATGATGGGATATATTTATTCTTTATAGGCATAATAATGAAAAAATAAAGATGTATTTATGCTTATAAGCTATATATGTTTATAAAATATAAGTATTTGCTATTGCGGGGTTTGTATAGTAATATGTCCTTGACAAGGAGGAAATTTATGGCCGCATTAACAACACTTTTTCCAGTATTTTTTATGCTTGCATTAGGTTTTATATCTCGAAAAAGGGGATGGGTAACATTAGAACAGAAAAATGGAGCTAATGTCATTGTTTTTCAAATTTTATTTCCTATTTTGATTTTCAATTTGATGTGTAGTGCTCAAATTGAAGTCTCACATATCAAAATGATTGTTTATGTTTTTATCATGTTTATACTTGCATGGTTTATAGGAAAGTATGTAACATCATGGACAGGAAAAAAGTATGCTGATTTTTCACCCTATTTGTTAACAACAATCGAAGGTGGAAATGTAGCATTGCCTTTATATCTTTCAATTGTTGGAACTTCCAGTAATACAGTGATTTTTGATATTGCAGGAACTGTTCTTTGCTTTATTGTTTATCCAATTGTGATTGCTAAAAAGACAGCATCTGGAACATCAACAAAAGAATTGATGCAAAATATTTTCACTAATTCTTTTGTATTAGCCGTAATCTTTGGTTTGTTTTTAAATCTTTCTGGTTTATATCAAATGATTCTTCAATCCTCATTTGGTGAAATGTATACCAATACGATTTCTCAGGCTACCGCACCAATCGTATCGATGATTTTATTTATTTTAGGTTATGATTTGAATATTGATAAATCTATTTTAAGACCATTACTGAAATTAATGTCTATAAAAATTGTTTTTTATGCATTGGTCATTGTTGGATTTTTCATCCTTTTCCCAGTGCAGATGTCAGATAAAGTTTTTATGATAGCACCTATCATTTACTTCATGAGTCCAACGGGATTTGGCTTAATTCCAGTTATTAGTCCATTATACAAAGATGAGGATGATGCAACCTTTGCAAGTGCATTTTTATCTATGTTTATGATTGTGACTTTGATTGTTTATACGATACTTGTTGTTTTTGTTGTATAAAAAAGGAAAGCTGAGAATATGTTTTACATATTCTGGCTTTCCTTCTTTTTCTTTTCTGGTAGAACTAGACTTAATAATAAGGAAACAACAAATACCCCAGCAACAGCATTGCCATTAAAGATTTCTCCAACAACTGATGGGAAACATGCAAAGAAATTGCCTGAAGTTTGAGTAACTCCAACACCAATACAGAAAGCGAGTGAAACAATAATCATTGTACGTTCATCAAAGTTGTTATCTTTTAACATCTTAATTCCTTCATACATAATAGAACCAAACATCATAACTGTACAACCACCTAAAACAGATTGAGGTAATGATTGAAAGAAAGCACCAAGTGGTGGAAATAATGATGCTAATATAAGGATTAAAGCTCCCATAAAAATCGTGAAACGATTAATAACTTGTGTCATTGTCACTAAACCAACATTCTGGCTGAAAGATGTTAAAGGAAGGCAACCAAAGCATCCAGAAATAGCACTTGAAAATCCATCTACAGCTAATGATCCTTGAAGTTCTTCGATTTTAATATCACGATCTAAAGCTCCTTTACAAACAGCAGTTGTAGCACCGGTTGTTTCGGCAGCTGAAACTAAAAAGACAATCGCAATCGTAAAGAAAGCTCCTATATCAAAGACAGGTATATGTTCAGTAAAGAACACTAATTTTGGAATACTGAAATAACCAATCTGGTGAATTGTTTCAGCAATATTAGAAAAGTCCACCATTGGCGCAATTCCAGTGAGTGTCAAAATAACAGATAATATATATCCAAAAATTAAACCAACAAGAATATTTAAATTTTTATAGATACCTTTTAAACGGTAATGTGATATTAAACAGACAATCAATGTAAATGTCCCAACAAGAAGATGATACCAGGCACCAAAGTCTTCTACGCCAGAACCTCCACCCCAAGAGTCCATACCTACTGATAATAAAGATAATCCAATCGCAATGACAACACAGGCAGAGACAACAGGAGTTAAAAATCTTTTCCAGTATTTAGCGCTTAAACCGACTAATCCTTCAAAGATTCCACCAAGGATAACAGCCCCAATCATTCCTTCATAGCCTAGTTCTGGATTTGTAGAGATAACCAGCAGGCTTCCTAAGAATGTAAAGCTGACACCCATGACAATAGGCAATTTAGAACCGATTTTCCATACGGGATAAAGTTGCATACATGTTCCAATTCCAGCCGCAAACATCGCACACTGTAAAATAGAAGTGATTTCAGCAGAAGTCAAGTTTTCACCTGTTCCTCTGACCACGGCTGCACCACAAACAATAATGACAGGGGCAAGATTGGCAACAAACATTGCTAATACATGCTGTAATCCAAAAGGGATTGCTTTTTTTAATGGCACACGTCCATTAAGTTTGTAAATGTTCTCTTCGCTTACCGACGTAACAATTTCTTCTTTATTCATTTTTTCTCTCTCCTATACTCATAAAAACGCTATGATTTTATCATAGATTGTCAAAAAATACCATACATTCCACCTCAATTACACAAAACACTATTATGATAGCGATGAGGAGGGATCTCATGTATAAGGTTTTAGTTGTTGAAGATGAATTTCATATTCGTCAGATTATCAAAGATTATTTTTCTTTAAAAGGAATTGAAGTTATTGAAGCATCGCAAGGTTATGAAGCTTTGTCAATGATGGATGATACAGTTGATTTGATTTTATTAGATATTATGATGCCAGGTATTGATGGCTATGAAGTGTGCAAACAATTAAGATTAAAAACAAAAAAACCTATTATTTTTATCAGTGCTTTGTCAGAGGAAGAGAATCAATTAATGGCTTTTGAATTAGGGGCAGATGATTATGTCATGAAGCCATTTCAACCTTCTATTCTCTATGCAAAAGTTGTTGCTATGATTAAGAGAGATCAAAAACAAGAAGAACATCTCCTTGTTTTTGGACATGTTCAACTTGATCGTATCAATCGTATTTTAATTATTGAAGGTGAAAAAATAACATTGGCACATAAAGAATATGAATTATTAGAATATATGTGTTTACATGTCAATCAATTGTTAAGTCGACAAGTCATTTTGGATAAAATATGGGGCTATGATTATTATGGTGATGGAAGAGCTGTTGACACATATGTGAAAAAGGTGCGTAAGAAGTTAGGAAAATATGCAGGTTATATTCAGACAGTGATTAAAACAGGATATATATTTAAGGTGGTGGATGATGATGAAAAAACCAAAGATAACAATAGGTAAAAAAATCTTTGCTTTGATTTTTATAAGTTTCTGTTTGATAAACTGTTTTAATATATTTATGGATTATCATAGAGAAAAAAATACAGTCTTTAAACAATTGGAAAATGAATATCATTATTATTTGGCACATCAGCTTCAAGAAAGGTATCATCAAAAAGGCTATCAGCTTCAGGACTCTTTTTATCAGGACATCAATAATACCTTGAAAACAGAAGATGGATATTTGACTTACTCAGTTTTTGTTTTGAATCCTGATTTACAAATTGTCTATAATCAACTGGATCAGAAAAGACCAATATTACGAGTACAGGACATTAGAGATGGTATTTCAACTATGCTATCAATCAGTCTTGATACAATTGATACAAATATTCGTAGTCAAATTGAAAAAGAAATAAAGAATCATTTGCCTTCAAATGATTTAAAAATCGAAGCAGCTGCACCATCTATAACTCAAATAGGCGATAATCATATTTCTACAAATATTCCAGATCTCTCTTATCTTGCGATAGATGGACATGTTGTCTTTGATCAAAGACAAACAGAAGATGAAATCAAATCCTTTACTTTTATGAATTATGAAAGCCCACATTGTTATTTGTCATCTTCATCATACTTTGAAGAAGATATCGAAATCTCTCATATTGATTATTTCCAAAAGACAGAAAGTGTTCTCAATGAAATTTCCACAATCTTACCTGATCAACAAAATAGTCAATACGAACAAGTCATGCAATTTGAAGATGGAGAAGGCACTTTTTATGATGTTCTTTGTCTACCATTAATGCATCATGGAGCACAAATGGACGAAAATAGTGAATATGATTTTGATGATATTGATGGCTATTTGGTATTTTATAATTATGATTTGTATGCTGCACAGAAAATTACACATCGAGTTATTTATGCCAAAATGATTATTTATATGATGTCACTTGTTTTATGCATATGTCTTTCATTATTACTTGCACATCTTCTGACAAGACGTATCAAGAAAATCAGTCAAAGTACTTTAGCTATAGCAAATAATGATTTTGATATTCATTTAGATGAAAAATCAAAAGATGAGCTAGGTGTATTATCACATAATATCAACCATATGAGTCAACAGTTGAAAAATACCATTCAACAATTGAATCAGGAAATAGAATATGTCAAAAAATTAGAAGGTATGAGAAAAGAATTTATTGCGAATTTCACACATGAAATCAAAACACCACTGAGTATCATTAATGGTTATATTGAGCTTTTAGATGTGAGTCAGGATGAAGAGAAAAAACAACAATATCTGAGTGCTATTCATCAAGAAGTCAATCGTATCAATCAATTGATTCATGCTATGCTGGATTTATCAAGATTAGAATCTGGACATGTCAAACTTCAGATTCAGGATGTAGATATTGAAGATTTACTGACAACAACGATTGAAATGTTTGCGCCACTCTTAGAAAAAAAACATATTCATGTCATCATGGGAGATGAATTTCCTCATATTCAGGCCGATGCTCAAGAATTACAAATCGTATTCAAAAATTTCATCAGTAATGCTATGAAGCATACACCAGAAAATGGAAGTATCTATATTGAATATCATCAAGGAATTCTCACTTTTGAAAATGAAGGAGAACCCATTAGTGATGAACAGAAAGCGATTATTTGGGAAACTTATGTATCCGGTGATCGTGAGGGAACAGGTCTTGGTTTAGCTATCTGTCGCTCAATATTGGATTTACATCATTTTTCTTACGATGTATGTAATACAAGGCGTGGAGTACAATTTCAAATTGATTTCAATCAAACAAAAAATAACATCTAATACATTCGTTTTCTCATCTTTGACTTGAAACGACAAGATATGTCAATTATAATGAGAGAAAAGATGAGGTGCTGCATATGAATAAAATCATAGGAATGATCATTCCTTATATAATGGTAGTTTGTGTCATCATTATGCAATCAGTTTATGTTGATAATAGTGTTATGGCTTTGGTTGTGGGATTGTTGATTGGTATTGAATTTTATCATTTAAGAAAAGCTGAAGGAACTGTTCTGATGAAATCAGGAAAGATTGTCACAATTGTGATTTGTCTTGTTGCTTTCTTATTAGGATATTTCAATCAACATTTAACAATTTTACCCAATTTAACAACAACACTTGCATTAATGATACCTTTAGAATGTATTGGACTTTATATGATTTGTCAAAATCATCCTCCATATACAATGACTTATAAATTTTCATTTAAAAACAGAAGAAGAAGATATTTTTAAAAGAAGATCATCATGATCTTCTTTTAAAATTCCACGCCATAGGCAATATTTAAATAGTAAATAATGGCTTTAATATCTTGATGATACATATCTTTAAGCACTTTTTGATAATAACTTAATTGTGTCTGATGTTTTTGAATCAGCGCTTCATCTGTATTTTTACGAGAAACACGATCTGTTTTATAATCTAAAACATAAATCTGGTCCTGATAAACAAAAACCAAGTCGAATATACCATGAATAGTCTGTTGGAGAGTTTCATCATAATAAGAGAAACTCTTTTCTTTATAAATATGACTGGCATTTTTAATCATCTGATAGTATTCACTATCAATAAAGCCTTGGATTTTATCTTGATAATTCATTAAAATATTCTGTCCTTCTTCATCAATTAAGGCTTCATTGTAAAGCTGTTTGATTAAAGTTTCCACATCATCATGTTCAAAAGTTAAATAACTTAATAAAAGGTGAACCAATGTTCCTTTGTCTGTTGCACTGATTGTAGCTGTTTCATCACTTTCTGTAAAGAGAATACTATGTTCATCTTCAATATGTGGCAGTTTTGTGACAGCTAGGGTAACAGGTTTTGAAATATCATAAGGATACTGATAGTTTTGATAATGTTCCTGAAGTTGATTATCGAGATTGTATGCTGATGGCTTTTGCTGGAAGATTTTCTCTTCAATTTCTGCATCATTTGTTAAAACTAATGAAAACATAGCATGTTCTGTAGAATCAAATGTTAGATGCTTTTCAAAGTGATATTTTTGAAGTTTTTTAGCTAAAGGCTTGAGTTCATCAATCGTTAGACACTGTTCAAGAACATGAGGATGGCGTAAAATAGCTGCCAGTACCCATGATAAGTAATTATTGGTTTTACGCAAACGATCGTACAACAAGACATGTTCAGCATTTTTCTTATGATAGATATCAGGATGTTCATTGATGATTAATTTGTTCATAATATCTTTGATTTCATCAATGTTTTTTAATATTCCTGTTAAAATCAGTTTTTGAGATGCACGTGTCAAAGCAACATAAAGAATACGCATTTCTTCATTAATCGATTCATCTAGCTGATGACGGGCTATCATATTACGATAACAGTTTTCATATTCAACAGTAATATTTCCAAAGTTTTCTGTTTCGACATAACGTCTAGGCTTTAATGCAATACCTAACTGTTTATCAATCATAAAGCGTTCTTTGCTGTCCTGTGTATTAAATTGTTTATGCATATTACATACAAAGACAATTGGGAATTCCAAACCTTTAGATTTATGGATTGTCATAAATTCAACAAAATCATCATCCTGTGAAGCGACAATAGCTGGAGCCTGATCAGAAGACTCTGAAAAAGCTTCAATAAAATCATGGAGATAAGGATGCTGTTGCTGGAACTGTTTTGTGAGTTCTAGTAAAAGTAATAAGTTGGCTTTTCTTTGTTCACCATTCACCAATTGACAGACAAATAAAGGATAATCTGTGACTTCATAGATCTTTTTTAATAAATCATAAGGTGAGTTTTGTTTGGCAAATGTTCTTAACTCCTCAAAAATCTGGAGAAATGAGAGAATATTCTGATCATTGGAAAGTTTTAAATTTTCATAAAGAGGAAGATCTTTATGGTCAATACGGATTTTAGCAATTGTTTCTAAGGATATATAGGAACATGTATAAGGCTGATTGATAACACTTAATAAGGATACATCATCATAAGGATTATCAATGGCTTTTAAAAATGAGAGTATGTTTTTGATTTCGTTTGTGTTCATAAATCCTTGTGACAGGACAATGTGATTAGGAATATGATACTGATCAAAGACTTTTTTAAAAGTCAGAAAAGAAGTCGTTGAACGCATTAGAACAACCATATCTTTATAAGAAACAGGTTTTCCTTCTAATGTCATTGTTTCCTTGAGTTTAAGAATCTTTTGTGCCACCATATGGGCTTCATACTGTTCTTTATCCAAAGAAGAAGCAGGATTATAGAAATCAATCATGACTTCTGTTGTCAGATGATCTTCTTTAAAAAATCTTTCACGAGCTTCTTTTTGATGTCCTTTTTCTTTTCCATCATAATCATAATTTAAACGTGCACTATCGTCTAAGTAGTATTCTAAACCACCGATTTGACTGTCCATAATCTGATTAAAAATAAAGTTAATAGAATCTAAGACAATTTTTGAAGAACGATAATTAAAGACCAAATCAATTCTTCTTGTTTGTGATTGGAGTGATTCTTCATCAGTTAAAGAAAAGTGATTATATTTATCAAGAAAGATTTGAGGATCAGCCTGTCTGAAACGATAAATAGACTGTTTCATATCTCCAACCATAAATAATGGAATAGGAGGATCTTGATAGGTAGAAATCATAGAAATCAAAGATTCCTGAATCTGATTTGTATCCTGATATTCATCAATCATAATTTCTTTTAAGCGATGATACAAGATATCAACAATACCATATCGTGGCAAAAGCAATTGATGGGTATAACTTTCTAAATCCGCAAAGTCCAATTGATTCAATTCTTTTTTTCTTTGTTGATAAGCCTGTTGGAATTGGTCAAGTAATTGTCCTTTTGAAAGCAAGATATCAATCGCTTCAAAGCTGACTTTTAGTTTGTTGACAAAGTCAACACTATCATCTTCTAAATAGGCACTGACAGCTTTTTGATAAGATGATAAAACATCAGTCTTCATTTTCGTGAATGTTTTCTTGATTTGAGGATCAATATCCTTCCAAGACATGTTATAAGCTTTCTCAACAGGGGTTTTTAATAAAGAAACCAGTGTATCATAGGTGATTGGGTGTGATAAAGCTTGTAGACGTTCGTCTAGATAATCATAATAAGCTTCAAAAGGCACTCTCAATGCTTGATTTCTTTCTGTCTGTTCATCTGGTCTTTCATAGAAATCTACCAGATCATGTTCTTCACAATAGACTTCTAGTTCAACAAGTTTATTCATAGCCATGACAACTTCATTATAAAAGATATTCTTTAGATAAGAAAATAACGGCCAATCCTCCAATGAAGGAGAGAGAGTCTCATAATATTGTGACTTGATTTGATCGATAAAATCATAGAAGTGATCAATAGAATGAGACATGTCATCAATAGAAAGCAAAAGAGATTTAAAGCTGTCTAAAGAGTAACCTGGAAAATAAAGTGTTAAAAAATCACATATATGAGAATCCTGAATCCATTTTTCCAGACACTCATCAAGCACTTCATTTTTAATCTGAGAAGGATCACTGTTGATTTCAAAACCTGGCATAACGCCTACCAGATATCCATATTTCATGAGTAATAAGTTACAGAAACCATGGAAATTGGTAATATAGGCATGAGGAAGATGCAGAATCTGTTCTTGGAGATGAGCTTTCAATGTTTCATCAATAGGCGAAGAAACAAGGGTGTTTAATTCTTCAGTTAATCTTTGTTTCATTTCATGACCAGCGGCTTGGGTAAATGTCACAACAAGAAAATCAGAAATCTGATAGCCTTCTTTCAGCAGCTCAACAATGCGGCTAACTAAGATTTTTGTTTTGCCACTACCAGCAGGAGCACTGACTAAAATAGAAGCATCGCGTTGTTGAATGGCTTTAAGTTGACCAGCATTAAATGGCATTGTCTTCACCTCCTAAAATTTTCTCTACATCTAAAAATTCCACCAGTTTATAATCATTATAGAAAACATCAAATCCACAAATATTCTGATATGGACAATAGAAACAAGGATTGACCTGTGTATGTGTTGTTTTCTGATCACTACCTTTAGGGGCAATATCAATATGTCCTTCCATCATTTCCTGATAGAGCTGGTAAATATGTTCTTCAATCTTTTCAAATAAGATATCTAGTTGTTGACGAGAAAGAACTTGTCCTTTATATTCATTGCGGCTTTTCACATAGCTGACAGGAATGAAAGAAGAACGTTTATCAAAAGTGGGATCTAAATGAATGATACTTTGATGTGTCCCATCATCAATAACATAACCACCACAACGATATTGTTTGATAAATTCCTCTTCATCTATGTCTTGTTGCATACTTTGATCAACACTTAAGATACGTTTTTTCGTATTAAAATATAAAACAGCACCAGGATCTTTATGATATGCTTTTGTGACCATTTGTAAATATAATAACATTTGAATCTGAAATCCCTGCATAGCCAGATTTAAATCAATATTTTTAGAACTTGATTTATAATCAATAATAGAAATGTAATTGTCATATTCATCAATTCTATCAACAAAACCTTTAAATAAAATCTGATGAACATAATCTTGCACTTTTTTCTCTTTGTATTGAATCTGAAAATCACTTGTCTTTAAAAAATGTTTTAAAACCTTTAAAGTGATATGAAGATCTTTAATCAGTTGTTCAATAAAGAATTGATTAACAGGCTGCTGGGATATTTTTTGAAGAAGAGTATCATTGTTTTGGATGTATTGATGAACAAGTTCAGCAGTATCTTGTGATTGATCAATATTAATGGATAAAACATAGTGAACAAGTGAACCCAGTTCATTAGGTAAAAGTTTTTGTTCAGGGAGAGGATAAATCCCTAAACCATATTGAATAAAGTATAAAAATGGACATTTGTTGTAGGTTTCAATTTGACTGACAGAAAGATAAGGACTATAAAGCTGTTTCGTTGTTTCTTGAGAGAGTTGTACAGGTTGGTTATGAGTTGATAGAAATGTCTCGATATTTTGATTGAGAATTGCTTTATCAGGATTTTTTCCTCCACGAGAGTAATAAACATCCTGTGGCATAAAAAGTGGTGTTGGAAGTTTTTGACAAGTGAACATATGTGTCAGTTGCTTATATAGAGAAGAAGGTAAAAGCGTTTCTCCATCAAGTGTATTCATGGCATAGGAAAAAGTAAAAGTTTGATAAGGCATTGTCAAAGTTCTTAAAATATCATTTTCATGAACACCTAAAAGTTCTGTTGTTGTCATAGGTGTAGAAATATGATGATTTCTGAGATTTTCAATGTCTTCATCAAGAAGTAAAGCCGTGTCTTTAATGCTTTGAGGAAGGATTGTTTCGTTCATTCCTAAAATAAATAAGTGAGTTGGAATGTGACGTTGACCTTGACCCATCATATAAACATGAATCTGATCTTCATTTTTTTCAAGAGTCTGTAGAGTTTGAGGAAATGTCATTTTGAAGAATTTCATAAATTCTAAAGGAGATATATGACCATCAAGCTGAGCAACCTGGTTGAGATATTCTAAATATTGTGTATCTAAGTCAGGACTTGATAATTCTAATGCAATATCATGATATGTTTGACCTGAACATTTTACAATAGCATTTAAAATCAATTGATAACTGTATTCATATTGACGAAGTTGAACATGAGGAAGATTATGAGGCATATGCAATGTATCTAATACTTCTCTTAAATCATCCTGATAACTTTGATTTGGATAAATAATAGTAAAGTCACGATAATGCAGATTTTCATCAGCAATTTTCTGATAGATTGTATAAACGACCTGTTGCACTTCCTGAAGAGGGGTAGGAGCTACAAAAGTATAAACAGAAGAAGTTTGTTGGCAAGGAGTAGGGTTCTGGCTAAAAAGATACTGTGTCATCTGTGTTGGCTGGTCAACAGATTGTCCATCTTGACACAACTGATGATAAGGCAGGTTGAAAAGACGTTCATCTTTTTGGTATGTGTATAAACATGTGATATCACATGTTTGAGATAAACGATGGATCAGATCTTGACGTTGTTTTTGATAGAGATGATCAGCTTCTATAATCAGATGATCTGTTTCTTTTAAGGCTACATCTTTAAACATACTTTCAAATGTGATATGAGTATAGGCATCAAGATGATTTTGAAGTGATTGATAAATATGATAGAAATCTTGAAGCTTTAAAGAATCATCAGTCTGACCATGGATCTGATTCAGTTCATAATCCTTCATTAAGGGAATCAGTTCCTGAATGAATGGAAAAATATTATCACTTTGAAAACAATGAATGGTTTCTTCTTCAAAAATCTGTCTTAAATGATAAACCCATTCCAAAGTAGAAAGTAAATGATGTCTCGTAAGATGATATTTGATTTGAAGCTGTTTAAGATATTGACTCCAAGTCATAATCTGAATATTGACAAGATAATGAGTATATTGGAAAAAATATTGTTCTATCAAATCTGGCTGATTGCAGATATAGATATATTGTTCAAAAGGATGAGCTTGAGCTTCCTGAACACAATTTTGAATGATTTGTTGGCGTTGATAATGCTTATTTAATCCGTTGATTATTTTCATGACGGTCACCTCGCATTCTATTATACATGAAAAGATGGAGAATGAAAAAGTAAATAACTTTTGATATCTTGTTTTTCCATTGACGATTATTGTATAATGGAAAATATGGAGGGATAGAGATGGTGCTTTTTCAAATTTGATAAAAACAATTTCTATTTTAGATTTTTCTACATTTTCATGTAGATGTTTTTATCATACTGAGAAAGGATTATTTGATTTATGAAAAAAAGAAATATCTATCTCTTGTTTGCGATTGAATGGCTACAAGGAATGGTTTTTTATAGTTCTGTTGCAACTTTATATCGTCAAAATCATGGATTGACATTAGTTGAAATGGGATTAATTGAAAGCTTGTTTTCAATACTTGTTTTTATATTGGAAATCCCTATGGGATATTTATGTGATCGTTTAGGATATAAGAAAACGATGATGAGCTGTTATGGAATCTATCTTTTATCAAAGATTGTTTTTTATCAGGCTTATGGATTTTCGTTGTTTTTATTAGAAAGATTATTATTAGCTATAACAGTATCAGGACTTTCTGGCTGTAATAGTGCGTTTTTGTATCTGTCAACTGGCAAGATAGAAAATCCACGTGTTTTTGGTTATCTCCATGCTTGTGGGGTAGCAGGAATGATGATATCATCAATGGCTTTTTCATTATGGATTCATGATATGGAATTAGCTGCTTTATGTACAATCTTTCCTTATCTTATAGCTTTTCTATTGTCTTTCTTTTTGGAAGATATTCCTATGGAAGGAAGTTCTCATCTGGGAATCAAAGATGCATTTTCATTAATGTATCAACAAAAAAGACATATTCTTTTTTTGATTGCTTCAGCATTATTATTAGAAACAACACATACAATCAGTGTGTTTTATAGTCAGCTACAATGGAAAGCCAGTCATATTCCAGTTGTCTATTTTGGACTCATTTCTATTTTTATGACAGCCATACCTCTTTTAGGGGCGAGTTTAGGAAAAATAGTCCAATATATTCGTGAAAAGACACTGATGTTTTTATTGGTATTTGTTTCCATGATCACCTGTATCATATTGGCATTGAGTCATCATCCTTATGTTTCTATTGCAGGGATTATGATTTTAACTTTAGTAGAAGCTTTTTATTCTCCTTTATCACAGTCGCTTATGAATCAACGTGTTGAGAGTGCTTTAAGAGTCACTATGTTATCAATTTATTCAATGATTATGAATATGGTAGGGATTGTGATGAATATGAGTTTTGGAGTGGCTGGTGATATGAATATTCGATGGGTCATGATTTTAGGAGGATGTTTTTGCTTTTTGAGTCTATTATGTTTAAAAAGAGAAAATCAGAAAAATAAGGAGATTTAAATGATGGAACTGACAAAGGATGTTTTATTAGGTATTTTAGATGCATATGCTTATGAAATTGTTTTTGTGGATAGAAATCATATTGTGCAATATATGAATAAAACTGCTAAACAAAGATATGGACAAAGAGTACAAATTGGGCAAAGTTTATTTCATTGTCATAATGAAAATTCACGTTACAAGATTGAAGAGTTTTTAATCAGAGCAGATCAGGGTGAAGAAGAAATGTTTGAACTTTATAATCAAAAAACAGGCGAAAGAGAGTTTTTTGTGCCTGTTAGAGTGGATAATCAGGTGATTGGTTATTTTGAAAGGCATGAAGTTCCATGGGATCAAGAACATCCTGAAATCCCTGTGGGAGAATATTGGAAACGTCGTTTATAAGAAGTGAGGAAGATTTCAGAAAAAAATGAAATCTTCCTTTTTGCATGATAAAAAGTGATGTTTCCATCACTTTGCTTATAATTGTTCACATTCTTGTAGCCATAATGCAACATTGGCATCACTTGGCATTCTCAAGTCTCCTCGAGGTGATAGGGCAACACTACCAACTTTTGGACCATCTGGAATACATGAACGTTTAAATTGTTGTGTAAAGAAGCGACGATAGAAAGTTGTCAGCCATTTCTTAATGGTCGCATGATCATATTGACCTTCAAAAGTATGGCAGGCAATACGATAAAGTTTTCTTGGTTCATAATGGAATCTGGCATGATGATATAAGAAGAAATCATGGAGTTCATATGGACCTACAATATCCTCTGTTTTTTGAGTGATTTCATTATCCTTGGCAGGAAGTAATTCAGGAGAAACAGGGGTATTCAAGATATCTTGTAATGTATCATGTAAAGGCTGTCCTTCATACAATGAAGATACATAATCTACTAGATATCTAACTAATGTTTTAGGAACTGATACATTGACCGCATACATGCTCATATGATCACCATTATAAGTAGACCATCCTAAAGCAACTTCAGATAAATCACCTGTACCAATGACAATACCACCTTCTTGATTCGCAATGTCCATCAAGACTTGCGTTCTTTCTCTCGCCTGACAGTTTTCATAAGTGACATCATGAATGTTTTCATCATGCTGGATATCTTGAAAATGTTGTTTGACAGCATCCCCAATATCCACTGTTAAGGATGTCACATTTAATTCTTCCATCATTTTTAAAGCATTGTTTTTAGTACGAGATGTTGTTCCAAAACATGGCATTGTCACAGCAATAATATCTTGAGATGGATATCCTAATTTCTGATAAGCCATATTTGCAACCAATAATGCAAGTGTAGAGTCTAAACCACCTGAAATTCCAATGACCACTTTTTTGATATGTGCAGCTTTTAATCTTTGAATCAAACCATGAATTTGAATATCAAAAACTTCCTGACAGCGCATTGCACGCTGATCCTTATTGCTTGGTACAAAAGGATGTGGGTCATATGTACGTGTCAGTTCAATGTCTTCATCTTCTAATGTAAAAGGGATAATCTGATAATCATCCTGACGATTCTCATAAGTTGTCATTTCCACACGTTCACTTACTATTTTTTCCATATCCATATCAGCAAAGATGATACCTTCGCTATATTGTTGAGACTGAGCCAAAAGACTTCCATTTTCAGCAATTAAATGATGATTACTGAAAACAACATCAGTCGAAGACTCACCTAATCCAGCATTACAATAAGCATAGCCACAAATGAGTCTGGCACTATGAGAAGTCACCAATAGACGACGATAATCTGATTTTGATGTCAAATCATTGCTGGCAGAAGGATTTAAAATTAATGTTGCACCATTTAAACAATGTAAAGTACTTGGTGGTAAAGGTGCCCATAAATCTTCACAAATTTCAATACCAATTTTTAATTCAGGATGACTTTGACATTCAAATAATAAACGTGAAGAAAATGAATAAGCTTGACCATTGATTTGAATCATTTCATCATTGTCTAAAGCGCTAGCAAAATGACGTCCTTCATAAAACTCATGATATGTAGGAATATATGTTTTAGGAACAACACCTAATATATCTCCTTGACAGACTGTCACTGCACAGTTGTAAAGTTTGTTTTTCAAAACCATTGGGCAACCAAAAACAAACAATATATCTAAACCTTTTGTTTGTTCACATATAAAACTGATTTGTTTGTTAACTTCGTTTAAAACACGTTTTTGATAAAATAAATCTTCAATTGTATATCCAGTTAAACAAAGCTCTGGAAAAACAAGAATTTTGATATGTTTTTCATTAGCTTCTCTAACATAAGATATGATTCTTTGTGCATTTTGTTGAACTTGACCTAATGAGACTTCAAAATTTGCACAACCAACTCTTATAAATCCATCTTTCATGAATATTCCTCCATTTGATTGATTATATTAAAAAGATATTTATATCTTAGCATTTATTGCTCAAAAAGTCATCATGAGTATATATTTTGTCACTTTTCATCTGGCGTAAATATTGAAATGTGAGGCTATTTCTTATGTATATTGACGAAAAAAACACTCTAACTATTAAATATAGACATTTTGATTCAATGCATCATTATCATAATCATATTGTTTTGATAGACATTTTTTGATGAAATAGGATTGACAGGATGATTATACTGTGTTACTGTATTAGTGTATTAATACAGTGAGGTGATAAAAGCGTGAATCAGTTTCAAAATGATATTCCTATTTACTTGCAGGTTGTCGATCAGGTGAAATTGCAGATTTTAAGTGGGCAGCTCAAACCAGGTGATAAAATATCTTCGGTGAGAGAAATGGCTTCAACGTTAGGTGTTAATCCCAATACAATTCAAAGAGCTTTTCTGGAACTGGAACATCAAGGTTTTATTACCACTCAAAGAGCTGTAGGCAGATTTGTCAGTGAAGATACTGATTTTATTGAAAGATGTCGACAGGAAAAAATACAAGAAACCATTCAACAATTTGTTTTGCAGATGGAAACCTTTGGAGTTACAAAAATGGAGATTATAGATTATTTACAGAATC
>NZ_JBVAYN010000008.1:0-104614 GCF_055420065.1 Massilimicrobiota sp. mt181 | reverse complement strand
ACATATATTTATGAAATTATGATATATCATGACTATCAATATATTCATACATTTTCCTTGCACACTCAATGGATAATTTTTCCATATATCCTTTAGGATCACCTAAGTATATATATAACCACGTTCTTATAGGCATATGTTTTAATATATCCATTGTCGTTTGTGGATACTGATATATCCATATTTTTTCTGGAATCACTTTTTGTTGTTTTTCTTTTTTTAAATAAGCAACAAAATAGTTTGCTTCTCCAGATTCAGAAGAATACATATCAATATGGCTATCTCTGTTATCTTTATTTTCTTTAAGTGTTTCATTCGTAAATTAAAGTATAACACAATATCCATAAACTTTGATATATGTATCATCTTCTATATATCCAAATGGATGATAGGCTGAAGTTGTTAAATCAAAATGTGATAGTACTATTGTTTTCATATATTCATCTGGTTCTATCATTGTTTCAAGACATTCTGTCACAGCCCAATCAACTTCTTTAGGCAATTCAACTGATAAATTCAAACAATAATGATAGATTTGTAATAATCCTATAATCATTGCAATAGTCATGATAGATATGATTGTGACTTTCTTACCTTTTTCATCTTATTCTTTCCCTTTTATCATTTTGAATAATCTTAAAAAATCCTTATTTTCTATTCTTGATGCTATTATCATATACATAATCATGTAATTGCTGTTGCATTTCTTTGACATGTATTTCATCATATTTGTGAGGGTCACCTATCAGTATGAAAGGCCATGTCTTTATTGGAAATTTCTTCAAAGTATCTAACGTGGAGTCATTGATTGAATATTGAGTCCATATTTTATCAGGAATCACGTTTCCTTGTGTATCCTGCTTCAAATAAGCTAAAAAATATCCACTAGATCCCAATCTACAAGTAAAATTATTATTTTCTCTATAATCATCAATACACTCCTCATCCAATTTCATTAAATCAAATACTCCGTAAACTTTAATAGATTTATTATTAACAGTATATCCAAAAGCATGATAAGCTGATGTAGAAAAAACGAAATCCACATCCTCATATTTACCAGGAAAGTACTTATTAGGATCTATCATTGTTTCAAGTCCCTCTTTAACGGCAGAATCCATTTCTTCAGGCAATTCAACTGATAAATTCATAGAATAATGATAGATTTGTAATAACCCCATAATCATTGCAATAATCACGATTGATATAATTGTGACTTTTTTATTTATTTTCATTTTGTTCTTCTCCTTTCTTATATAATTGATTATAAATGATTGAAATTGAGACAATTATTATTGATAAAACAATTATATGATTTATGAAATCACATATCTTTAAAAACACTTTAATATTTTCTTAATAACTCTTTAATACATTCGACATTTTTCTGATCATTTTGAGAAATAGAAATCTATATTTTTTGAACATTCTCACTCTTAAGCATTATGTTTACATATAACGATAAAAAGGGATTTCCCGTAAAACTTATTCATTTTGGAAAACCCCCGTGACAAATTAGATTATCAAATTTAATAAATCTTATATAAAAGAACACCCTTGTTTTAAGATATAGGTATTTCTTTTATTGCGTTTTTCTTGGCAATTTGGCCAGCCAGATTGTAAAATTATTTTCTAGCCTAAAGACATTTCATCATGAGCTTGCTCAATGCCCAACAAATAGTTAGCTATTTCTTTGTATACATCCTGTTCTAACAGACAGGTATCACGTAGATATGCTCTATCCCTATCATACTCTCTTAAACCTCTGATATAAAAGTTCTTGTTCTGATCTCTAATAATAAAAGGACAGATATTGTTTTTTAGACATTCTTTAAACATGATGATTCTTCCAACTCTACCATTCCCATCTCCAAACGGATGTATTCTTTCAAATCTAACATGAAATTCAATGATGTCTTCTAATTCTACTTGATCTAATTCATTATACTCTTCTAGAAGTTCATTTAATTCTTCTGATACCCTTTCAGGTGGTGTCGTCTTTATTACATTTATAAGACCAATGATATTGGGAACTGTTTTGAAGCCTCCAACATTATATCTAGGATTCAATTCATCAGATGTTCCTCTTTTCAAAATAACGTTCATATCAATAATCATTTGCATAGTGAGAGGATCATCATAATGTTTAAGCATAAAATCAAATAATCTAAAATGATTGGAAGCCTCGATAAGATCATCTATTTTTATTGACTCTTCTTTTTTAGCAATAAAGGAATTTGTTTCAAATATCATTTCAGTTTGATCTTCTGTTAAACGACTTCCCTCCATTTTATTTGAATTGTATGAAAAATTAACTTGTGTCCAATGATAGAGATTTCCTTTCATTTTAGACTTCATCTGTTCTATAAGTTCATTCACTATTTTTTGAACATTCATATAAACAATCCTTTCTTAGCATAATACGAATTACGTTTATTATAGCAAAAAATATTTCAAACAACAAATCAGACCATATCTTCTTCATATGATTAAAAATAAATTAAGTTTATGTAAATTTTATTGATTTATCAAATAAAATTATTTATTGTTTATATAGAAGGTGAAAAAAATGAAAGAACATCATTACATTGTATTTGGTTTATGTTTTTTTATATTCATATTAGGAAAACTTTTAATCACTATCATTCCTGGAAATGAAATAGCCAATGCTATTTTGTTTTTAGCAGCCACTATTATAGCTGCTATGTATTATTTCCACAAACAAAAACTCAATTAACTTTATACCATTTACAATAAAAGTATATCTCTATATTATTACCCAAAGATATACTTTTATTATACTTTCCTATACAAATATTCGACTTTACTTTTATTAATAAAAACATATATCAAATAAATATTTGACATAGATATTAGATATTCTCATTCATATCATATTGTATCTTGCTTATAACCATTATTAAAAAGAAATATCTCTAATATCATAAAATGAAATTCTTTGATTATCAATAAACAAAACTTTATGATATTCTGAATCTATTTTTGTAATGATTCCTTGTATTGTCTGGTATTGATGGTGTGTATAGTAGACAATTGTCACAAACATACCTTTTTGAAGTTGCTGAAATAAACAGTTCAATCTTTCACATTCATCTTCCATCAATTCTTTTTTATAAATAGGTTGTTTTTCTTTTTCATGAAGGTATTCTCTAAATCCACGTAAAGAATCAAATGGTTGAAATTCTACAGCATCATTATGATTTTTATTCTGCATTATGTCCTCCTATTAACTGGTGTCGCTGTTTTGCAGTGGCTTTATCTAAAACATTCATCGCTTTTAAAACAGCATCCTTACCATACTTATTTTTAATTTGAATAATGGATTGTTGTAACTGTCTTTCTTTAAGCACTTCTTCATAGTCAGTAAACAAATCATAGGCTTCATATCTTTCATCAATAACTTGACCAAAACCAATAGAAATCTTTCTAATTTTCTGATTCTTAAATGTTGTAGATTCAAACAAGTCAATAAATTCCTTAACCAACAGACGATAAGAATTTGTCACAACTGAAATCTTACGACTACCTCCTGTCGAAGGAAGTGATATATCTACATATCTAATATGTAAAGAAATATGATTAGTCACTAATCCTTGTTCAACAAGTGTCAAAACATTATCCTCTACCATTTCTTTTAAAACCAGCAAAGCATCCTGATCAGTATAATCTCCAAACAGAACTTGTCCATTAGAGATAGAGCGATGTTGTGGTTGGTAATTTTTAATTTGTTGGATAGTGACAGGTTCTTTACCCCAAGCATGACGAATCAAAAAACGTGCATTCACACCAAATTCTTTATACAAGATATCTTCAGGGCAATGAGCGATTCCTTTCATATTGACAATGCCGAGTTTATATAAACGTTTGGCTATCCCCTTACCTACCTGCCAGAAATCTGTGAGTGGCGTATGTTCCCATAATGTCTTTTGATATATCTGTTCATCTAAATAAGCCATATGACTTTTCACATGCTTAGCGGTAATATCCAAAGCCACCTTAGCCAAATAAAGATTCGTACCAACACCACATGTAGCAGGAATTCCTGTTGTTTTATAGACATCATCGATAATCATCTGAGCTATTTCTTGAGCATTTTTATGATAATAATTCAAATATTCTGTGACATCTAAAAAAGCTTCATCAATAGAATATACATAAATATCTTCCTGGCTTAAGTATTTTAAATATAAGCCATAAATATTAGCTGAATACTCCATATAAAGTTTCATCCTTGGTTTCGCCACAATATAGTGAATATACTTTGGTATTTCAAATAAACGACATCTATTTTTGACCCCTAATTCCTTCATATGTGGAGAAACAGCTAAACAGATTGTACTATTTCCTCGTGAAATATCAGCCACCACAAGATTAACTTTGTAAGGATCCAAACCTCTTTCCACGCATTCTACTGAAGCATAGAAAGTTTTAAAATCGATACACAAATAATATCTCATACACAACTCACCACCTTACAAAGTTATTATACAAAAGAAAAGTTGCATAATCAATGCATTTTATGCAACTTTTCTATACAATATTTTCCATTTCTAAACTTGATGTTTCACACGATCTCGTTCCTCGGCTCTCTTGGCATCATTAAAGCGGTCCAATGTTCCTACTAAATAACCTGTAATACGTCGAATTCTCTGAATGGGTTCTGGTTGTAAATGATAGTGAAGATCAACAAATTCTCCATCAATCGTCAATGTTAAGGCAGTTAAAGTTTCATGAGGATATTTCTTTTTGACATACTGGATATATTCTTTGATTTCATCTTCACTCATTTCACCATTCAAAACTTCAACATCAACCTGATTAATGACTTCTTTCATATTCATCACCTTCTTTATTTCATTATAGAAAATATCATTCTAAAAAACAAATGAAATGACTGTTTGGTTCTTGAAAAAATTGAAAGAACTATTATACAATAGACATAAAAAAGTGAGGTGTTAATAAATGAAAAGAATTACAAGCTTTAGTGTTGATCATACCCAATTAAAAAAGGGAGTCTATGTTTCAAGGGTTGATGATCATCTGACAACCTATGATATCAGAATGTGTGAGCCTAATGTTGATGAACCTTTAGACCCTAAGGCTGCTCATACAATTGAACATATCGGAGCAACACTTTTAAGAAATGGTACTTATAAAGAACAGATTATTTACTTTGGTCCCATGGGTTGTATGACAGGGTTTTATTTGATTACAAAGGATTTAGATTTTGAGACAATCAAAACATTGGTCAAAACGACTTTTGAACAGATTGCTCATTGGGATCAAGACATACCTGGTGCGAAAAAAGAAGAATGCGGTAATTATACATATATGGATTTAACCAAAGCAAAGCAAGCTGCTCTCTTTTTTATCAACAGTTCATGGGAACATGTTTATCATTATCTTTAAAAGGAAATGCAAGATGATCTTGCATTTTTATTTTCCGTATTTTTTCTGATCTTCTGCAATATTACCATGATGTTGTAATGATTTTTCCGTATATTGCATAATTTCAAATTTATTACCATCAGGATCATGAATCCACATCTGCCATGTTTCTGATTGACCCTTATTAGGTTCAATATCTATGTCAACACCCGCTTTGACAAGCTCTTCTCTGGCCGCATGAATATCATCTACCATTAAAGCAAAATGTGAATAACCAAGTCTTGTATCTGGTGCTTCATGTGCCTGTTGTCCATCAGCTTTTGGGAAAAGCTCTAAATATTGTCCAGGGGCCAGTTCAATAAAGATATAGGCAATACCTGTTGGATCTGTTTCAGCTCTTTGTGCCCAGGCTCCACGATTGGGATTACCCTTATAGGCATCATAACGCATAATGATCTTTGCCTTTAATCCTAATTTGTTTTCATAAAAATCTCTCATTGCATCCATCTGATCTGTATAAAATGAAAGATGCATAATTTCATTAAATTTCATATTTTCATCTTCTTTCCTTATCTTTGATCAGCAGGAAATTCAACGCCTGCTGATTTTCTAGCAAGTGTTGCAATTTTCATCGCAATCAAGCTTTTTTTCATCATTTCTTGAGCTCTATCAAAATCTTTTTGTTCAAAGATTTTGACAAACTCTACAAATTCAAAATACATACGATGTTGTCCATGTTGTTCATCATAATCATATTCACTTTTATCATTTTTTAACAGTTTAAATCTTGAAGTATTATTCGCTGGAGTATCTAAAACAAGACATCCCTGATCTCCTTGAATGCTTGTCATAATCGGTGCTTTACAATCTTTGGCACCAATCAAAACAGCTTTAAATGTTCCATAATCTAAAGTGATAATTCCTGAAGTATCAATACCTTTTTCAATATTGGCCTGATATTCAACATGCTGTGGTTCACCAAATAAAGCTACTAATAAATGAATATTATAAATATTTAAATCCATCAAAGCGCCTCCAGATTTGTTGACATCAAATGCTGGTAAAATTTTTCCTTCCTTAAATGCATTATAACGAGAAGAATATTGTGAATAATTAGCCGAAACAATTTTGACATTGCCAACTTTGCTCAATAATTCTTTCATCTTTAAAACATTTGGTAAATATTGTGTAGAAATCGCTTCTAACAAGAGAAGATGTTCTGCTTTTGCGACAGCATTTAATTCTTCCAATTCTGCAACGTTAGAAGTAAATGGTTTTTCACAGATAACATGTTTATGAGCTTTTAAAGCTTTCATACTCATTTCATAATGTAAATGGTTATTCACAGCTATATAAACGACTTCTACCTGTTCATCCTTTAACATTTCATCATAATTGACATATGTAGAAGTAATATGATGTTCTTTAGCCATATCTTCAATCTTTTCTTTTTCTTCTGGCAAAGCACAAATGGCTGTCAATTCTACACCCTCGACCTGATGAATGAATGTCAATAAATCATGAACAATCATGCCAGCTCCTAAAATTCCAACCTTCATTATTTAGCCTCCTTAGCAACTTTTGTCGCTTCTTCAATAATTTTTAATACTTCAATGACTTCTTCATCTTTGACAACTTTTTCTCCACCATTGAAGATGACATCATATAAATTGTCATAGATGAGACCATAATCTTGAATTTCTGTAGGAACTTTCTTTGTAATATCCTGACCATTTTCATCAATATAAGATAAAGTTCCCCATTTATCTTCTGGTAAAGGATCAAAACTAATTTCAACTGGTCCAGGTTTTGCTTTTTGAGAACTTTGATGTCCTAAAGCTGGCATTAGGAAGCTTCCCTTACGTCCATGTACAATAAAGCGTGGATAATCCAATTTCACATAATAACTCGTTTTGACAATAGCTTTCATGCGATCATAGAAGAAATCAATATCATAATAATCATCTGATTCACCCGGATGATCAAAACTACGACAGTCATAAACAATTTTCTTTGGTTTACCAAATTGTCCAATAATTTGATCAATTGGATGAACAGCTAAACCATAAAGAATTCCAAAACCAACATGATCCGCAATAGATGGACGATAATAATCATAATGTGATTCCACTTCTAAGATTTCTCCTAGCACACCAGATTCAATCACTTTTCTAACTGTACGCATATCAGCATCAAAACGTCTGTTTTGATTAGCCATTGCAACTAATCCTTTTTCTTTAGCATAAGCAAACACTTCACTGGCTTCCTTAGCAGTCATCGCAAATGGCTTTTCACATAAGACGTTTTTATCATGCTCCAATGCCTGCATTGTATAAGAGACATGGAACTGATCTGGTGTATTGACAACAATCAAATTAACTTCTGGATCATTCATCACCTGATCGATATCTGTTGTAAAAGTGATATCAGGATACCATGTTTCTCTTTCTTCATCTCCAACTCTATCTTCTTCTCTACGATAGATATATTTGACCTTAATGGTGTCTTTTCTTCTTTCAACATAAGGTAAATGGTAACGACACACACTATTACCAAAACCAATATAAGCAACAACTAACATTTTATCTTCCTCCTTTATTTACCTTCATTTTATAAAAGAGAAACAATAAAAAATAGACAATGAAACCAAAAAGAAATCCGATTTCATCCGTTATTTTCAACGATGAAATTCAATTTCAAAATCAGCGCCTTGGCGTTGCCATCTGAGCCCAAGTATACGCTTTTCCTTTCAATGTGATAGACATCTGATAGATATTTTCAGGCCATGTTCCGCCACCAAATCCACCATCACCAATCGCATGAACATCACAGCCTGTCTGCTTCATCATCAATGTAATTTGACGAATCGTATCTACATCCGCAGCTTCAACATTGCTATTTAAAAAGGACATCGCTAAAGCACCTTGACGATGCGTATACTCAATCAATTCACGAATACGTTCAACAGTGATTCCATGGCGTGATCCTGGAGCTGGAAAATCAATAATGTCAGCACCAGAATGAATCAGCTGATCAATTGTTTCATAAGCATCATAATCAGCCAGCGGATCTCCTAGAACCTTTTCAACAATGCCATCTTCCCATTTTCCAGCAAAAATCAACATATCATCTCCACAGACTTCACGAGCAATTTTGGTCCATTTGATAACATCTTGAATAGAAGTCCCGCTACCTGGATTCCCACCTAAAATCAAAAACGATACACCCCATTCTTTAATTTTTTGAAGATTTTCACGTGTACAAACCATACCTTTTAAATCATAAAAACGGGAACTATTCAAATCAATATCTGCACGTGGACATCCTAGATAGATACCTACCGGTCTGCCTCCTACCAGATCTTTAAGACCCTGATAATCAAAGCCTTGCAAACCTGGACAGCTTTGAGGATTATGAAAATCAAAACCATTTAATAAAACCATATCTGCTCCAAAAGCAAACATTAATTCCGTACTAGTACAATTGGGAAATAAAATAGGATTTTTTAAATATGTCTGTCCCATCAGGACACGTCCTTCTGATTTTAAGATAGATTCTTTTAAATCTCTTCCCGAATAAGTAGAAATCTGTGAAGGCTTAGCACTAATTAATCTTGTAATATTGTCATGTAATTCCATTATATATTCTTCCTTTCTTTATTTTATGAGAAAACGTTTTCTCTTTTGCTTATTCTATGTTAAAATAATAGCGAGGTGATTCCATGATTCAAGATTATATTCAACATGTTAAACTGACACCCCAAGAAAAAGTGATTGTCAGTTATATTCAAGAACATCCCGAATCCGTTTTACAGCATAACGCAAAAGAGCTTTCCAAGCTCATTTATGTCAGTCCTCCGACAATGGTTCGTTTCGTCAAAAAATTAGGTTTTCAAGGTTATCATGATTTTCAAATGACTTATAGTCAAGAACATATGATGTTTAATGAAACAAAAGATTATCGCATTGATCAAAACAGTTCAATCAAAGATATCATCGATGTTTTACCAGACATCTATTATCATGTTTTTATGGAAACCAAGAAATTGACAAAGACTGAATCTTTTATTAGAACTGTCAACTATATGATGGAAGCCAAACAGATTGATTTTTACGCTAATGACAACAATTATTCTGAGATTCAATCAGCTTGTTTAAAACTCTCCAATATAGGTATTCGTGCTCAGGCTTTTAATACTTTGAACACTTCTTATTTAGAAGCCATTCGTCCTGCTGATATTCTCTCTTTTGTCGTTAGCCATTCCGGCAACAACAAAACAATGGTTGATGCTGCATACGCCTTAAGAAAAAAACGTATTCGTGTGATTGGAATCACAGGTAAATTAGATCCCACTTTAGATTTAATCTGCAATGAAAGCTTATATATTGATTCCTATCGTCATCATTTACCTTTTGGAATCACGTTATATGGCATGTCCATTCATTACATTATTGATGTTCTCTATACAGCTTTATATTTTAAAAAGAATAGCAGTAAAGGAATATGATCAAACATATTCCTTTTTAAATGATTAAATCTCTTCACCATTAGAACGACAAACTTTCTGATAATAATAAAACGAATCTTTTTTATAGCGTTTAAATGTTCCCTGACCACTATCATCAACATCAACATAAATAAATCCATAACGCTTTCTCAGTTCACCAGTAGAAAAAGAGACCAAATCAATACAACTCCACATTGTATATCCCATTAAATCAACACCTTCTTCAACAGCTTCTTTCATACATTGAATATGTCGACGATGGTAATCAATACGATAGGGATCATGGATTGTTCCATCTTCTTCTAACTGATCGATAGCTCCCATTCCATTTTCGACAATTAATAAAGGAATCTGATAGCGATCATAAAGTTCATGTAAATAATATTTTAAACCTTGAGGATCAATCTGCCATCCCCATTCTGTTGCCTCTAAATAAGGATTTTTAGCACCTAATGATAAATTTCCTGTACTTAATTCATGATTATCTTGATGTGTTGTCGCACAAGAAGACATATAGTAAGAAAAGGCAAAATAATCAGCTTTTCCATTCATTAAATCTTGTTTATCTTCTTCACTGATTTCTATGTGAACACCTTGTTCTTGAAAGATTCTTTTGGCATAAGATGGATAATATCCTCTTGCCATGGTATCTCCAAAGAAATAGAAATTATCCTGCATCTTCTTTTGTGCTAAAGATACATCTTGAGGATCACAAGTTAATGGATAAACACATTGTCCTGCAATCATACAACCCACTTTATAATCTGCACTGATTTGATGTGCCATCTGAACAACTTTGGCCGCAGCGACCATCTGATTATGAGATTCTTCAAAAACACGTTGACGATCTTTTTGTGTCACTGTTGGGTTTCCATCCATAAACATCTTTAAAACATTCAATTCATTAAATGTAATCCAATATTTCACAAGTCCCTGATATTCTTCCATACAGACTTTATTAAAAGCCACAAATTCATCAATCAACTGACGATTTGACCAGCCTCCAAAATCTTCCACAAAAAATGCTGGCATATCATATTTATACATTGTGACAATGGGTTCAATATGATATTTTTGTAATTCTAATAAAACATCACGATAATAATCAACACCTTCCTGATTGATACCACCTTCAATACCATGAGGTAATATTCTTGCCCATGAAATCGTCAGATTTAAAGCTTTAAAGCCCATCTCTGCAAGCAAAGCAATATCTTCCTTATAATGATGATAAAAATCAGAAGCAAAATGATTTGGATAAATTTCTCCATCTTTAAAAATATATTTTGCGCCTTCAGGCATTTGTCCACTGTATTGTAAAACTTGCCCTATTTGCCCATCAGGTGTCTGATAATAAGCATATCTGAGTTTATCTTTATTTCCACCTATATAATAATCAGGTTCAACTGGTGATTTCCCACCTTCATTCCATGCGCCTTCAATTTGTGTGGCACTAATATCTCCACCCCATAAAAATCCTTCAGGAAAACTCATTTTCATTTCCTCCTTTATTTTCCTTAATAGCAATGTATCTGAAATATTACCTAAATATTTCAGATACAAATTCACTCTTTATTAATCTAAATCTTGACCATCAGAGGCAATCACTTTCTGATACCAGTAGAAAGAATCTTTTTTAATACGATGAAGATCACCGACACCATCATCATTCATATCGACATAGATAAAACCATATCTTTTATCCATCTGCCCTGTTGTAAATGAAACCAAATCAATTGGTCCCCATGTTGTATATCCAAAAATATCAACACCTTCATTTCTTGCTTTCATCAAGCTTTGAATATGACTTCTTAAATAATTAATACGATAATCATCATGAATAGACCCATCTTCTTCCACTTTGTCATGTGCCCCCAAACCATTTTCTACGTCAAAAATAGGGACTTGATATCTATCATATAAGAAATGCAGGAAATATTCATAACCAACAGGATCAATCTGCCAGCCCCAGTCACTGGCTTTTAAATATGGATTCTTGAGATCTACAGAAGCTCCTGCTGCTCCTAGTGATTCTCCTTCATTCTCATGCGTTGTCACAACATTAGACATATAATATGAATAAGCTAGAAAATCAGCTTTTCCTTCCATTAAATCTTGGCGATCGGCATCACTGATCTCAAGCTGAACATTGTTCTCCGCCCAGATTCTCTTGGCATAAGAAGGATAATATCCTCTAATCATCGTATCTGCACAATATCCAAACTTATTCTGGAATTCTTTATAAGCATAAATCACATCATCAGGATCACAAGTATATGGATACACACAGAAACCTGCAATCATGCATCCAACACTGATATTTTCATCAATTTCATGAGCTGCCTTAACAGCCTGCGCTGAAGCTACCATTTGGTTATGCAATTCTGTAAAGGCAACCTGCTTTCCATCTTGTCCATCAAAATGAAGCAAAATATTAATTTCATTAAATGTTAACCATTTATCAACGAGATCCTTATATTCAGTAAAACAAACTTTCGCAAATTCAACAAACTGATGAATCATTTCTCTATTTGTCCATCCACCATATGTTTCTTCCAGATAGACAGGTTCATCATACTTATATAAAGTAATCACAGGATCCATTCCATATTTGCGACATTCCTTAAAAACATCACGATAAAACTCAACACCTTCCTGATTCACACCACCTTCAACACCATGTGGAAAAATTCTGGCCCAGGAAACTGTTGTATTAAAAGTTGTAAATCCCATTTCAGCAAATAATGCGATATCTTCTTTATATCTATGATAAAAATCAATTGCCACATGATTTGTATATTTCACATCATCAAACAATGCATATTTGGCACCTTTTGGTAAATGATCAAATTGACGCATTTTACCTCTTGTCCCATCTGCATTTAAATAATGGATATAACGGCGATCTTTTGTTGTTCCAGCATCACCGAAATCAACTTGAACAGGACTCTTTCCACCTTCATCCCATCCACCTTCAGCTTGGGCAGCACTGATAGAACCACCCCATAAAAATTTATCTGGAAAACTCATTGTTTCTTCCTCCTTTATTTTTTACATCTATAATCAACAATTGGGTCAAAAATATCATACTGATTGTTTTGTTTATCTATATATCAATCAAGGAGAGGTTTGGATTTTCACTGATAAGCACGTACACATAAACATTTTCAATCAGTCGTTTCCAATTGTTGATTATAGATACTTTATATATACTTAAGATATTGAAAACTAACGATTTTTTTGTCTTTCTTCAATATCTTTGAGCATATCAATTCTCACCTGGTGTCTACCACCTTCATACTCACCACTCAGCCATGCATCTACAATCATTTTTGCTAATTCTATACCAACAACTCTGGCTCCAAATGCCAACATATTGGTATTGTTATGCTGGCGTGACAATAATGCTGAGTATGGTTCACTACATGTTACACATCTGATTCCATTAACCTTATTGGCTGCTAATGAAATACCTACACCTGTTCCACAGATGACAATCCCTTTATCCACTTCACCACTGACTACTGCATTGGCTACAGCTTCTCCAGCCACCGGATAATTGAATCTTTCTGTAGAATCAGTCCCATAATTAATTACTTCATAACCATACTTTTCTTTGATATATTCACTGATCTGTTTTTTATACTCCACAGCAACATGATCATTTCCAATTCCTATTTTCATCATATATCCTCCTATCTATTCACACTTGCCATTCTAAAATATGTATATTGTTTTCCTTTTAATGAAACAGATAACTGATGGATATTTTCTGGTGAAGTACAACCACTAAACCCACCATCACCAATGGCATGAATATCAGCTCCTGTTTCTTTCATTTTTAATGCAATCAAACGAATTGTATCGGAATCCGCACATTCAACAGAACTGTTTAAAAATGTCATAGCCAACGTTCCCGGTTTATAGCGATGAATATATTCAACCAGTTCTCTTATCATTTCTGTTGTAATACCATGTCTTGACCCTGGTGCTGGCAAATCAATGCAATCCGCACCTGCATCAATCAATTCTTTAATAATGGCTTTGCTGTCGTAATCAGCAAGGGGATCTCCCAAAACTTTTTCATCAACTCCATCTTCCCATTTTCCTGCAAATACAAAGATTGAGTCCTGAAATTTTGCTTTGATTCTTTTTGTTGCTTCAACAACATCATAAATGGAAGTTCCACTTCCTGGATTACCACCTAAGACAATAAAATCCGCACCTAAATCAATACATTTTTGAACGTGTTCATCACTTGCCAGCATACCTTCTCTACGATAGAGAGCCTTTTTTTCACCATCATCACTGCCAGCTTTCGGACATCCTAAATAAATACCAATGGGGCGACGACATTTTTGTTTCAATTCCTGAAAAGACAAACCACAAAGGCCAGGATTTTGATCAAGATGATCTAAATCAAAAGTATTCAACATCACCATATCAGCCCCAAAAGCAAACATCAATTCACTATTCGTCACACCTCTTACTAAACCACTTCCTGCAAACAAGAGATGTTGTCCCATGACAACACGCCCTTCTGATCTCAAAATGGATTCTTTAAGTTCCATTGGTGACATTTTTTCAATATCATCACCTGTTGCACTTATTAAACGTGTTATAGCCATAGTTTCCCTACTTTCCTAAAACCTGTAAAGCATGATCAAGAACTTTCGCTCCATTCATCATACCATAATCCTGCATATTGATGACTTCTACTGGTTTATTCGCATATTTCTTTTGAACATTTTTTAGTTGATAACGTACTTGTGGTCCAAGCAATATGATATCAGCCTGATCTCCATATTTTTCAATATCTCCAACAGGATGAGCTTCAATATGTACAGATAATCCCTTCTCTTTTGCAGCATCTTCCATACGTGTCACAAGCAAACTTGTAGACATTCCTGCTGCACATACTAATAAAATATTCATTATAGCCTTCCTCCTTTATTTTATAGCTTTCTAAGTTCCTGACAAATCTCCTGATAACTCTTTTCTTTTCCAAATAAAGCTGATGTTCCTAAGATAAAACCATCAACACCTATTTTGGATAAAGTCGCAATTCTTTCTGGTGAACAAGCCCCATCAATCATGACCTTATATCCATATTGGTCTTTCACCTCACAAAATTGTTCAAATTTATGATCAACGAAAGATAAATATTTTTGTCCTGCAAAACCTGGATTCACACTCATAACCAAAACATAATCGACAAGACTTAATGTTTCTTTCACAGTTTCAAAAGATGTTCCTGGATTCACTGCAATACCTGCTTTGACACCTGCATCTTTAATCATCTGTAAAGTTCTTGTAATATGATGATCAGTTTCAGGATGAACATAAATAATCTGAACACCAATATCTGCAAATTTTTGAATATAATCACTTGGTTTTGTAACCATTAAATGAACATCACATGGCTTTGTTGCTGTCTTCACGATATATTCAATATCTTGAAGTCCCATTCCAAAATTAGGAACAAAACTGCCATCCATGACATCTAAATGAAAAATGTCAATGCCACCTTCTTCTAAATCTTTCACTTCTTTTTCTAAATGCCCAAAATTGGCACACATCATACTCGGACATAATAATTTTCCCATAATACCCTCCTAAAGCAAACGTTTACTCAAACGATAAAATTTCTTGTTCTTCTAGACATATTTTAATCAATATGAGTAAACGTTTCCACACATGTTCATGGCACACATTGTGCCATGATAAAAAAGTGTTCATAACATCAAAGAAAGTAGAATTTTTGCATCCTACTTTTTTGTTTTCCATTAAGATTTTTCTCTAATGAAACGCTGATACCAATAGAAAGAATCCTTAGGTATACGTTTTAATGTCCCACTACCATCATCTTGGCGATCAACATATATAAATCCATAACGCTTAGACATATATCCTTCACTCGTGGAAACGACATCCATCGCCGCCCAAGTTAAATATCCTATAACATCAACACCATCTTCAATCGCAAGTTCCATCTGTTCAATGTGTTTTTGAAGATAATCAATTCTATAATCATCATGAACTTTTCCATTTTCTACCTGATCATAAGTTCCTAATCCATTTTCGACAATCATGATGGGTTTTTCATATCTTTCATACATCTGATTCAGCATAATTCTTAATCCTACTGGATCTATCGTCCAGCCAAAAGGAGTGGTTTCCAGTTTGGGATTGGTTGTGATTCCTTCACTGGAAGCGACACCACTTTTATAGTATGAAACGGCAATAAAATCCAAGGTATTCTCTTGAATCATCTGAATATCTTCTTCAAGCATTTCTATATGATATTGTTGGAGTTCTTTTAAAAAATAATAAGGAAAATGACCTTTTACCATCACATCCGTATATCGATAATTACTGCGATCTGCTTTCATCATCAACTGATAATCCTCTGGCGATGATGTCAGTGGATAACATGGTGAACCTGCTACCTCACAGCCAACTTTAAGTGTAGCATCTGTTTCATGGCAAATTTTCACTAAAATAGCATTGGCCAACAATTGATGGTAAGCACATTGATGAAGAATTTCCTCTCTGTTTTGTCCCTTTTGAACAATTGTTCCAGAGACCATATATAAAGCATGATTCATAACATTGATTTCACAAAAGGAAATCCAGTATTTTACACGATCATGATATCGATGAACAATCGTTTTGACATAATGTTCATAAAGTTCTACAACTTTTTTGTTATAGAAACCATTATATTTTTCTACAACCCATACAGGCATATCAAAATGAATCGTTGTAATAATGGGTTCAATATGATGTTTGATTAATTCATCAATGACATGATCATAAAACTGTAATCCTTCTTCATTGGGTGTCAAAGAATCATCTAAAAAAATTCTTGACCAAAGTATGGAAAAACGCAAAGCTTTTAATCCCATTTGAGCATATAATGCAATGTCTTCCTTATAATTTTCATAAAATTCTACACCTTTTTGAGAAGGATAAAAACCTGTAGGCCTTTCCATATAGATGCCTGGATTATCTAAATATTGAAAACGTGTGTCCTTACCAGAAGGAATTAAATCGACAACAGTTTCACTTCTGGAATCATACCCACCTTCACATTGACCTCCACTGATAGAACTTCCCCATAAAAAATTCTTTGACATTATTTCATCCTCCTTAACTCATCAATTACATCACTTAAAGATGGTAAAACATCCATAGTCATACGTGCATGTTTCTCATCTGGCTGCTTTAAGTCTGGAATGCAAATGACAGGTATCTTAGCACGATAGGCTGCTTCAATGCCCGTTTCACTATCTTCTAATACCAAAGCTTCATTAGGATGAATGGAAAGTTCTTCACAGGCTTTTAAAAAAATATCAGGAGCTGGTTTTCCCGCTTTGACATCCGTTCCACATACTACCACATCAAAATATTTGAGAACAGAATACGGTTGAAAAAGACGCTGAACTCTTTGTCTATCACTAGAAGTCGCAATAGCCAATTTTATATCTTGTGTTTTTAAGTATTGCAGTAATGCTTTTAATCCTGGTTTTAAGGGAACGACCTGATTTTCCCATTTTTCATGAAAGTTTTGAAAATATTCCTTAAAATCTTCATTTTGAAAGTCAAGATGATAGTGCTCTCTCATCGAATTCAATGCACCATCGATGGATTTTCCAGTAAAACAAAGACAATAATCATCAAGTGAGAGATGAACACCTATTGTTTGAAAAAATCTGCTGAAGAATTGATAATTCACGACTTCTGTATCAATCATCAATCCATCCATATCAAAAATGACAGCTTTAACCATTATTCATACCCCTTAATCAGTAAATATCTTTTGTGTAGAACCACATCCCACACCTGCTCTATCGATTCCTAATTCAATCAATTCAATAAGACGTTCTCTAGAACGTACACAGCCAGAACCTTTGACTTTAATTCTTCCATCAGCCTTTTCAACAAGATATTGGATAATCTCAGGTGTTGCTCCAACATTATGGTCACCCTTAAAATAACCTGTAGATGTTTTAATAAAATCAGCATGTCCTTTCACACAGCATTCTAACGCTTCCCCTGCTTCTTCTTGAGTAAGAGCATCCGTTTCGACAATGACTTTTAGTCCGACATGATTTTGATGGCAGATTTCACTGACTTGTCTAATTTCTTCACTGACATAATCAAAATCTCGACTTTTGATTCTGCCATAGTTGGCAACCATATCTATTTCAAAAATACCACCTGCATGAATAATATCTCGGCACTGTTGTACTTTAGTCAAACTCTGACTTGAACCAAATGGAAAATCCAATACAACACATAATAATGTTTCACTGCCCTGAATGCAATCTTTAGCGATTTCAATTGCATCTGGATTGACACAGACTGTTTTGCATCCTAAACGCACACCAACCATAATATTGTCTTTCAGCTGTTTGACTGTCATAGCTGGATCAAGTACAGCATGATCAATATATGCTGCTAATTCTTTATTTGTATATGTCTTCATTGTGCTCCCTCTTTTCTTTATATAATCATTGAGAAAAGAAATCACTCATCAACGAGTGATTTCCTAACTAATCTAAATCTTCACCATTTGAACGAATAACTTTCTGATACCAATAAAATGAATCTTTTCTTGAACGATGTAAATCACCATGACCCTGATCATCCATATCAACATATATAAATCCATATTTTTTATCCATCTGTCCTGTTCCTGCAGAAACCAGATCAATACATCCCCAAGTTGTATAACCAAAAAGATTCACGCCTTCTTCAACAGCTTCTTTCATACGTTGAATATGTTGGCGATGATATTCAATTCTATCTTTATCATGGCAAATACCATCTTCACCTTCTGATTCAATCAAACCAATTCCATTTTCTACATCAAATAAAGGAACTTGGTAACGATCATTTAAAATATGTAAGAAATGTTTAAATCCTAATGGATCAATTTGCCATCCCCAAGCATTAGCTTTTAAGTATGGGTTCTTCACTGTACCTAAAACATTACCACCTGTGATATTAGACTGTTCTGCTTCATGCGTCGTCACAGTACCTGAAGAATAATATGAGAATCCCAAAAAGTCTGCCTTTCCTTCTTTCAAAGTACGTTTATCTTCTTCACTGATATGCAAGTCCACATCCCATTCTTTCCATACACGTTTGGCAAAGCTTGGATATTCTCCTCTGACTTGTGTATCTGCACTATAACAGAAGAAATCCTGGAATTTCTTATAGCATGCGAATGCATCTTCTGGATCTGGTGTTAAAGGATAAGACATATTTCCACAAATCATAGCTCCAACTTTTAGATTTGGATCAATTTCATGAGCCACAATTGTTGCTTTTGCTGCAGCGACCAATTGATTATGTAAATAAAACAAATTGCGCTGTGCCTTTTCTTTTGGTGTATCATCACCTGGCATGATGATATTAATTTCATTAAAAGTCATCCATTTATTGACTAAATCTTTATATTCTGTAAAGCAGACTCTCGCAAATTCAACGAATTCATCAATCATGGCACGGTTTGTCCAACCACCATGCTGTTCATTTAAAGAAACAGGTTCATCATACTTATACAAAGTAATGACAGGATCCATACCATATTTACGACATTCCATAAAGACATCTCGATAGAAATCCACACCTTCTTGATTCACTCCACCTTGAATACCATACGGATAGATTCTTGCCCAAGAAATAGATGTATTAAATGTTGTATACCCCATTTCTGCCATCAAAGCAATATCTTCCTTATAATGATGATAAAAATCACTAGCAACATGATTTGTATAATGCAAATCATCAAAAAGCTGATATTTGGCTCCCTTTGGTAACTCATCAACAGGTTCCCAAGTCATATGTGCTCTTTGACCATTTTCATCCAAATACCATATCTGACGACGCTGTGTTGTTGATCCTGCCGTACAATAATCTACAGAAACAGGTGATTTTCCACCTTCATTCCATCCTCCTTCAATCTGAGCAGCACTCACTGAACCACCCCATAAAAAATCTTTAGGAAAACTCACGATTTTATTCCTCCTTTATCTTTTGATATTTCTATTGTAAATCACTCTTTTCCTAGTTTCGATATATGTTATCGGCACAATGTGTGCCATAAACAAAAAAAGATTTCCTCACAAGAAGAAATCATTCCTTTGAAAAACTGTTTCTTATTTTTTCAATCAAATCAATACAATCAATAGAATCCTGTAAACTCATACGGGGACTTTCCACAAGTCCTTCCTTGAGACAGCGATGCACTTCTTCAATTTCTCCAAAGAAATCATCATTAACATAAGGTTTTTCAATATGATGTGCATTGCCCTCAACATCGATAATCGTGGCCTCTGTAGGACGATAAAAAGGCTGTGCTAAAATTTTTCCTTTAGTTCCTATTATTTCTAAAATAGGATCTTTCTTTTCATCAAAAGCCATTTCCATCAAAGCTTTTTGACCACTTTCAAAAGTGATTGTCACCTGATCATGACTATCCACCCCATAGCGAAATTGTACCTGAGAATCAATAGAAGCTACTGCAGAATGAATATAATCCAAAGTACTGGCGACATTATAACTGCCCACATCGTTTAAAATTCCACCCTGCTGGTGATCAAACAAATAATGTCCTTCTAAATAATCCCTATTATAACAAAATCGTGTTTCAACACTTAACAGTTCACCAATTTCTTTGTTTTCTAAACATTCCTTAATATCTTGAATCAAAGGAATAAAACGTGTTTTCATAGCTTCCATAAAAAAAGTTTGATTCTTCAAAGCTTCCTGTTTTAAATCTTCCATCTGCCATTTATAAAGTGTTGCCGGTTTTTCACAAAGAACTGCTTTATGATGTTGGAGAGCTTTTTTGGCCCAGCGATAATGATCAATATGTCTCATAGCCAGATACACTGCATCGACGTTATCATCATCTAATAATGCTTCATAATCATGATAAACCAACACATTTGGATGGTCTTTTAAAAATCTTTCACATTTGCTTTCTGTATAAGAAGCTGCAGCATAAAGTTGACCATTTTCACTCTTTTCTAAACTTCTCATAAAGCGTTGTGCAATATTTCCTATTCCCAATATTCCCCATTGAATCATAAGTCCATTCCTCCTTGTGCTTTATTATACCTCTTTTGATATATCTCATCTATGTAGATTTTTGTCATATTTTATGACTAAAGAATATTCTATCACAAAATATGTTTTTTCTAGGAAAAAGTTATAAAAAAATATATAATAAATTTAGGAGTTGACATTTTATGGATAAAAAAAAGAGTTTATCAATAAAAGAAATAGCAAAACTGGCCAATGTATCTGTGGCTACAGTTTCACGCGTTATTAATAATAATGGTCGCTTTTCTGAAGAAACAAGAATCAAAGTTCAAAAAATTATTGATCAATATGGATACAGAGCTAATATGGCAGCAAAAAGCTTGAGAATGTCAAAATCAAAAACAGTGGGTGTTATTGTTCCCAATATTAACAACGAATGGTTTTCCCATCTTGTTTTAGAAATCGAAAAATATTTTTTTGAAAAAAATTATTCTGTTTTTATATGCAATACTTCGCAAACTGAAGAAAAAGAAATTGCTTATTTTAAATCTCTTGATTCTAAACTGGTAGATGGGATCATGTGTATATCTGGAAGTGAAGAACTACCAACCAATATCATTACAAGAGATATTCCCATTGTCTGTATTGACCGAAAGCCTAAATATCACCATAACGTTTATTATGTAGAATCTAATCACTATAGTGGTGGCTATCTAGCAACTGAAGAATTGATTAAAAAAGGTTGTAAACGGATTGCAATTATTTCGCGTAATAAATCCTTATCAGTGAATCAGCAACGACTGGAAGGATATCGTCAGGCTTTAAAAGACTATGGTCTTGTCGCTCATAAAGAATTACAGATTTTATTGGATATTTCATCTTCTAATTATGATGGTGCAAAACATGCGACTGAAAAGCTCATTCAATCAGGCATTCCTTTTGATGGCATCTTTGCAACTAATGATTGGCGAGCTTATGGTGTCTTAGTCGCCTTAGCAGAAAATCATATTCGTGTTCCTGAAGACGTGAAAATCATTGGATTTGATGACATTCCTATTTCTTATGCCTGTCAGCCATCATTATCAACAATTCATCAAAATACCAAACAGCTTGCCCAAAAAGCCTCTGGCTTATTATTATCATTAATGAATGGAGAAACTGTAAATAGCGATGAAAAACACTATATTTTACCTGTAGAATTGATTCAAAGAGATTCTACAAGCTTATAAAAAGGGCTAAAGCTAAAGCCCTTTTTATAATGCTTTATTTATTTGATAATAGCGCCAGCAGTCTCGACATATATAAAAGATCAAAAACAAAATCATCGTACTATAATACAAAGACTGTAAATAGATCAATAAAATTATAGCCATCAGACATATGAACAGAACAACTTTTTGAATCTTAAAATGAGACATATAGACTTCTTTAAACATCTGCCAGGCTTCTAATAATATTGTTAAGCAGGCAGATAAAACAAGGCAATCAATCAGACTCATTTGAAAAGAAGATGAATATCTTGTATATAGATATCCCTGTCCTAAAAGATTTCTCATGATGACCAGATAAATAAAACTGATTCCATAATGAATTCCTATTCTCTCTTTCATAAAGTATCCCTCCTTAACGTTTCCATAAAATTCTTCACATAATAACGTGTTAATAACAGCTTTTTTTGGCTTTTTAAAATCAAAATATATCTTCTTTGAACCTCTGGTATAATACTCTCTATCTTGTGAATATTGACCAGAGTTGATTTATTAATTCTAATAAAACCATAAGGCTTCAGTTTTTCCTCTAATTCATAAAGTTTCTGATAGATCTGATATTGAAGATGCTCACTATGGACGAATGCCTCTTTTGAATAGCCTTCAATAAAATCAATCTGATGTGGTAAAAGTTTATATTGTTTTTCATCAGCATAACAAAGAACATATTTTTGATGTAGGCTCTGTAAGTATAAAATCAAATCTTCTATATGTTCCATAGAAAAGTAATAACACATACCTTCATAATCAAAACCTTTTTCTACAATCACAATATCTAACTGCTGATATTCTCTTAGCATAGATTTTAAAGTATCAAGATGATCAGGTGCACATATGATTTTCATAGGACTTCCTCCAATTCACAAATGTAAGAATCAATCACCTGATTATTTTCATCTCGATATTTTATTTTGAGTTTTGATAAATGATCTAACGGCTGATGAATAAAACGTTTATCGAAGAAAAGTTCATAACGATTTTGATCAAGAACATTATTATACATCAGAATCAAGTTTTCTTCTTGATTTTCATTGACTGTATAAAACAAGATATCTGTTATCTGATCTTGATTTTGTTTTAATGTTATCTGTGGTGGTGGATCAGTGATAACATTCATATCATATTTCAGGTTTTCCATACAGATATTTTCATCTTCATAACGATAACTATGAGATGAAACTTGTTCTAAAGTCGACATCTGCTGATAATAACACTCGCCATTTTGATTATAAAGCTTTAATACAAAATTGAAGGATTTTGTATAATCTTGAATATTTTGAATCTCACTATAACGATCATCTTGAACATAAACACCTACATAACCTGGAAATGCTGTCGTTTCTCCTTCTTCATATTCAACAGTCTGAAACGGTCCAGACGAAGAGACAATGACCTTATCATAATTCAAAATCTGATATTCAACTTGACTTAAGTCTTTGAATAAATCCTGACGAATATAGATTTCAATAGGTGTATAGGATACAAGTTCTTCTTCTAAAAACAGTGTGCTCTGTTGTTCTTTTCGATAACCAAAAGGCAAGATTTTATAATCTTCTTCGTTCACTTTTAAATAGTATGATTCTTCATATAAAACTTCCTGTTGGATCTGTTTTAAAAAGCCATCCTTCATATAAACAATACCTAAAAGACTCGCTAAAGAAAGAACAATAATGATTGCTTTTTGATGAAATGAATAGGATAAAGATTGAACATGGATTTGGATATAATCTTCTTCTAAAAAATGATTGATTTTGATCATATGATATAAAACCATAATCAAAACTATTTCTAAGACAATCATGAAAAAGGCAGCTATTAGCATGAAAGATGCTTCATTTGTTTTCAAAATCAATTCACCCAACAATAAAGCGATCACATAAACTGTCAAATATATACGATAGCTATATCTATATTTTTTTAAAGCAGGATAATCAACAACTATATGATCAATCCCTATATAGACAAATGCCAATGCTAGTAACCAAATCCACTGGTTGAAAAAATACAATTGAAACAGTTCCATTACAAAACTGACTATCCATAATCCTAAAGATATCAACAGTTCTCTTAATTTCACCCTTCTAAAAACAATGATAATTCCCACAATAATAATCATCATTGATAAAGCATCTGGAAAAAGTTCTATGCTATTGATTGAAAACGAAATACCTAGAAGCAACCAGAGTCCTAAAGCTATGATACCAATTCCCATCCTACTCACCTCTTTCACTTAAGATTATACATGATTATGTGAAAAGATGGTTAAATAATCTCTCACGTAGCCAAAATCATGTCTTTGTTGCCAATAAAAAAAGGGACTCTCATCCCTAAAAATGTCCCTTGATTTCTTGTATAAATTTTTGATAAGAATCAATCACCTGATCACACCATTGATCAAATTGCTCATCTTTGACTTTCTTTTCTGGATGTTGATCCATATAGTCAAGATACATCTTCAATCCTTCCTGAATCATAATATGATTTTGAAAATCAGGAGTATCCCTTTGAATTTTTGACATATCAAACAGACATGAATATTGTTTATCTCCTAAAATGGATGATTCAATATCATAAGTTTGAGAAAGGGCTAATGTATCACTGGCAATATGAATGATCTTTGGTTCTTTGTTTAATAAAGCATATAAATCATGATAAATCATATCCCAATTCACTACAACAGGATTGATATTATGATAAGCCTGTCCAATTGTCTTTTCATTATTGATCAGTTGAATAAAATTATAGGCAAAATCCTGATTATGCGTACAATGCCATGTACTCTTACCATCACCATGAATAATGACTGGCTTATCATTCAAAATACGATCAACCACACTCCAGCAACTCTTTCCTTTGACACTTAAAGGAATGCGATCGTATCCATAAGTTTGTGAAGGACGAACAATCGTAATAGGAAAACCAAATTCTTCATAAGCTTTCATAAAGATTTGTTCACATTTTGTTTTCTCTCTTCCATATTCAGAATAGATATTATTTTGTTCATGTGATTCATGAATCATCACAGCTGTTTCATGATTATAAGTCACAACTGTAGATATAAAGATATATTGTTGAATCTTTCCTTTAAATAACTGAATTTGTTTAATAGCTTCTTCTGGCTTATAGATAATGAAGTTACAAACAATATCAAAAGAATAATCTTTTAAAATTTCTTCCATTTTTGCAGTATCATGAAAATCACAGATTATCTGATGAGCATGTTCAGGTAAAGACTTATGTCCACGATTCATAACGTATAATTCAATATCCTGATTTTGACTTAATGCTTCACATATAGGCAGAGATATTGTTCCTGTTCCTCCAATGAGTAGAACTTTTAATGGTTTTTTTGTTAGTATCATTTGATTCATCTCCATTGATTTGATTATTTTCATTATAACAAGAAAATGAAACATTGAAAATGCTTTTCAATGTTTCCAATTTATTTTAATAATCCACCTGATTATCTAAATCTTCACCACATGAACGAATAACTTTCTGATACCAGTAGAATGATTTTTTAGGATAACGTTTTAAATCCAAAAGATCTTTAAAATCTCTATTGACATAAACAAAGCCATATCTTTTTCTAATCTCTTTATGACTGCTTAAAAAGTCAATTGGGCTCCAAGCCAGATATCCCATTAAATCAACCCCATCATGTAAGACAGCTCTTTTAATACTCTTAATATGCTTTTGATAATAAGAAATACGTTCATCATCATAAACTTTTCCATTTTCTAATTTTTCATCAATACCAATACCATTTTCCACAATAAACAATGGCTTATGATAACGATGATACAAATCAATTAGTGAATATCTTAATCCCTCACTATCAATTTGCCATCCCCATTCATTAGCCTGATAATGAGGATTTTTTATTCCACGATTATCAAATAGTATCGCATTTTCTAATTCCGTTAAATCTTCAATATCTTCAAAAGAACTTTGAACATTGCTGCGATAATAAGAGAAAGCTAAATAATCAAGTTTTAAAGAAGCTGATTTAACAATACGTCTTTCTTCTTCATTAAAATCAATAGAAATATCTCTTTGTTTCATGAAATTTAAAAAATATTCTGGTAATTCACCACTTGTCATAATATCAAAAGGCAAATAATTGTGCATTTTATTTTTAAAATCAGCTGCAATTATATCTTCGCTCTTACAAGTCAATGGATAAAATGGAGCATGTCCCAACATTCCCCCAACTTGAGCCTGTGGATCAATACGTTTAATGGTTTCTACAGCTTTCGCATGTGCGACTTCAACGTTCACTGTTAATTGAGCAAACAGTTCTTCCTGACTCATATCATCAGGTTTATGCACACCTGCTACCAAACTTGGGTGATAAGGTGCCAGGTTAATCTCATTATAAGTGATATAATATTTAACTTTTCCTTTTAATCTTTCGACAACACTTTCAACATGTTTTTCATAAAAATCAATAACTTTTTTATTAAGAAAACCATTATATGCTTTAGCTAGATGATCAGGCATATCAAAGTGTACTAAAGAGACAACCGGTTCAATACCTTTTTCTAAAAGGTAATCAACCATATCTTCATAATACGCTAAACCTGCTTCATTTGGTTTTTCATCATCTCCCATAGGATGAATTCTTGACCACACGACAGAAAAACGATAAGCTTTAAATCCCATCTCTGCCATATAATCAATATCTTCCTTATAATGATGATAATGATCTGTTGCGACAGCAGTATCGCAAAACATTGGCGCAATACCTGGTTCTGGTACAACTTCTAATGTATCATAAACATTCAGACCTTTGCCATCTTCCAAATAGGCTCCTTCAGCCTGAACATTACTGAGGGCTCCACCCCATAAAAAATCTTCTTTTAATCGACTCATATTTTCTTTCCTCACTTTGTTGTCATCATGATTGTCATCTTTCCTGCAAACTGAACTTCTAATCCTTTTGGAATCAAAAAATTATCTCCCAATTTGATGTCTATATCATTGGCTTTGCCATTTCCTTTAATCACTGTTGCCAACTGATAGTTATCATCTTGAAATCTTCCTGATTCCTCAATTTCTAATCTTGTTACTGTAAAGGAATCATTAGAAATAAAAACAGTTTTCGTTAGACCATCTTTCTTTTCTATAACTGGTTCTATATGGTTTTCCATATCATGAGGATCATATGAAAGACAGTCAATAGCTTCTTCCAAATGAAGTTCACGTTCCTGACCATTTTCATCTTGACGATGATAATCATAAAAACGATATGTTATATCTGTTGCCTGTTGGATTTCATAGACAATACTTCCTTTTCTTAAGGCGTGTAATAGCCCAGCAGGTAAATAAACAAAATCATCTTGATGTACATCTAAATGCTTAATCAATTCATCCCAGCGATTTTCTTGAATATAGTGTCTTAAATCAGCTTCATCTTTCGCATGATGCCCATAAACAATATTGGCACCTTCCTTGGCTTCGATAAAATACCAGGCTTCATTTTTACCACTGGAAAATCCTTTTTTCTTGGCGTGCTTAGCATCTGGATGAACCTGTATACTTAAATCATCTTCTGGCGCAACCAATGATATGATAACTGGAAATTCTTCTCCAGGATGACCAAAAAGCTCCTGATGATTTTCCCATAATTCAAGTAATGTCTTGCCTTGAAATGGTTCACTGATACATATTGTGGATGCATCTTTTTGAGCACTAAATGACCATGATTGTCCTATTCCATCTGGGAAATCATCATATCCAAAATAATCCTTAACCAATGTATGTCCCCAAATCGCAGGACGAGGAATTGGTTTAAAAAAGAGAATATTCATCCTTCCACCTCCATCTTTATTATATAAAATCTGTCTTTATCTTCCATTGTTTAAAAAGTCATAAGTTATGACTTTTGACCCTATAAATAAAAAAGACAATATTATGCCCCATACATAAACAATGCAAATAATCCCATGATTGTCATAATCACAGATAGGTAATAACCTAATTTCATCGCATTGACTTGAATCTCAAAGCCATATTTATTTTTAAGATAATGATTTGTCTGTTTCGCTTTTGTGGCATGATAATCCCCAAGTAATGCAAAAACAACCACAATAATTCTCATTGGTAAGCTTGTTCCAATGCCTTCTCCAATGAAGTTCCATGGAAAAATAGCACAAACAAGTGAAACAATAGCCGCAAACAAAGATGCCGCAATATACGGATTTTTAGCATCCTTATGTTTTTCCTGTTGCTTTTTTTGTTGCTGAGATGTTTGATGAGCTTGTGATTTTGTTTTTTTCTTGTTTTCCTTATATTTATCAGCATAACTTTTTTGAGGCACAATCACCACTTCTGCCCCACAATGATCACAAAATTGTGCATGATCACTTATTTTCTTTCCACATTTTCTACAATACATGATATCTCAACTCCTATTTCAAAATAACTTGTGTTAAATTCACTAATGCAATAAACAAGCTGACAAAGATACAAACATAAGCATAACTTTTATTACCATTAGGTTCATATCCTGCCTTTTTATCTTTTCTATCAATATATAGAGATAGACATCCACATATAATAGAAATGATATACATGATTAGACTGATATAAAATGGGAAAACTGTATTCCCACCAAAAGCATCAATAATAGTGGGTAAAACAAAATCAAAAACAACCAAACCAAACAATAAAAGAGAAAGTCCCAACATGGCCCAATTATTCTTTCTCGTATTCTTTTTTAATTTTACCTTTTCGTTTTTTCTTTCCTTTATTTTTGATTCACTTAATGGTTTTCCACAATAGGTGCAAAATTCAGCATCATCTGGTAAATCCTTATAACAATTTGGACATGTTTTCATAATATACTTCCTCCTTCGAATAAAAGAAGGGCTGTAAATAAACGCGTTTGACAGCCCTTTTGATGTTCTTAAAAATTATTCTGCATTTGCAGTTGCTTCAGCTTCAATTCTCTCTACTTCTGATTTTTCATAAGCTTTCCAGAATGGATAGAAAATCACTAAACCAATCGCAAAGTTAATAAATACAATGATTACACCACCGATTGATCCACCATTACTCAAGTATCCTAAGATTGGTGATGGTGTAGCCCAAGGTAATGTCATATACATCTTACCAACAAATCCAATGTCAGTTAAGAAATATGTTAATGCAGCAGTAATTGTATGTGTTAAAACAAATGGGATGATCAAGAATGCATTTAACACAACTGGCAAACCAAACATAATTGGTTCAACAATACAGAAGACAGCTGGAGGTAAACAGATTGTAGCCAATGGTTTTAAATGAGGCAATTTCTTGCTTGACATATACATGTAAACTAAGATTGGCCAACATGAAGATACCCATTGAGACAATCTACATAAGTTAGGTGTCCAAACATATGGTAAATCAGCGACAGCAGTACCAGCCACGAATGCAGCATTATTTTCAGCAATCCATGTATTTGTAAAGGCATTAATAACAGCTCCTGTGATATTATCACCATGTAAACCGCAAGTCCATAATAATGCAGATAAGAATTGTTGTAATGTATATACGGCAATATTATCAGCAGCAGAGAAGATTGGTAATAATACATTTCCAACTAATTCTGGAATATTGAACCCAGCTAAAGTTCTAATTCCCCAGCAGACAATTGTAATAAAGAAGTATGGGATAATAGCTGAGAAACTATCTGCAACTGCTGGTGGAACACCATCAGGCAAAGTGATTTTAATATTGTGTTTATAACAGATACTTACAATATTAATTGCAATAGCTCCTGCAACCATGGCAGTGATAACCCCTGCACCACCCCAATAAGTTGTTTCAAGTGCAGCAGGAAGTGATGCAGCATCAACACCTTCAACAAACAATTGACCAACAGAGTCATAATTCAATAAAATGAAAGCGAAGAATGCTCCGACAGCTCCAGTTGTTTTGTTGAAACCTTTGATTTCAGCATACTCAGAACCAAATGCAATAACAATGTAGATAGCCATAAATCCCATTGATAAGCTGTTAACAAGTGAAATATCAGCAGCCCAAGGTTTTAAGAATGGCAATAAAGCAGTTTCCGTCAATTGACCATCTGATGCAAACAGGTTGATAACCAAGAAAATAGATCCAACCATTGTAACCCCAATGGCAGCTACCATCCCGTTAACCAATGCTCGAACAAATGGAATTTGTCCAAACTTTGTCATCGGACCGGCAATAACGTCAACTTTCTCCATGAGTGAGTCCATAAAAGACTTCTTTTCAGTAGACATAAAATTTTCTCCCTTCTCTTTAAATTTTAAAAACGTGTAAACGTTTTCTCTACACTTCATATTTTATCTTTTCTTCACAAAATTTCCACATTATCATTTGTCACAACTAATGTCACTTTTCTCACAAAAAGTGCCTAATATGCTGATTTTTCGTCATTTTTGTTATAAATCTTTTGTACGATTTTATCGAGAAATCGTTTACACAAAGTCTATGATTTGTTATAATTTTAAAATTAAGGAGGGGTTCTATGAAATTAAAGAAAGATGAGATAGAAATTTTAAAATTACTCGTTACATCTACTGATTATATTTCTTCTTATGATATCGCAACAATCACTGGCATTAATCGACGACTCGTTAGAGATGAAATTGCCAACATTAAAGTGATTCTAAAAGATTTAGGCTATGAACTAATTTCCAAAACTTCTAAAGGATATATGATCAAAAACAAATCATCCTCTTCTCTTAAAACTTTGCAGTCTTTTATTGAAAAAGCTCAAAAGCACCGTGAATCACTCTTTCCAACTCAACCCAATGAAAGAGAAGGCTATATTTTAAAGCGTCTGATTGATATTGATGATTATGTCAAAATTGACCAATTAGCTGAGGAACTGCTGGTGAGTCGTTCGACTATTTCCAATGATATTAAAAATTGTCGCCGTACCATGAAAAAATATCATCTTTCACTCTCACAAAAGCCTAATTATGGAATCAAGATTTTAGGTCAAGAAGTCAATAAAAGAAAACCCATTTGCGATTTTATTTTTACCAACTTGAGACAGTCAGAAATGTTTTATGATTATTTAAATTCATTTATTTTAGAAGCTACATCCCTAGAATATGGTATTTTAAAAATTATCAAAAAATATCAAATTGAGTTTTCTGACTATGCTCTATGTGACTTTCTCTTATCCTTATCTATCACTCTTTCACGTATACTTCGTGGAAAAACAATTCATGAATCACCAGATATTGCATCCATTGCTTCACGAAATGAATTTGATGCAGCCAAAGAAATTGCATTATTTATAGAAGAAAATACTGATTGTCATATCAATATTCATGAAATTCACTGGATTGCGATTGAACTGATTTGCAAACGTTCCACTCAAGGTTTGACATTCCATCAGGATCCAACTGTTATTATGATAACCAATGAAATTCTACAAACCATCGCCAAGCAGACATTATTTCAGTTTGATAATGAAAAATTCAATCATACTTTTAATCTCTATGTAGAAAATGCTTTACTTAGAATTAAATATGATGAGAAAATCAGAAATCCACTTTATGATGAATTAAAAACTGTTTATCCTTTAGGTTATTATTTTGCAGAAATATCTTCATCTATTATTGAAAAATATACCAAAAGAAAACTATCTATGAGTGAACTGGCTTTCTTTGCGATTATATTTAATAATGCTATCTTTAATCAACATACACCTAAAAAGAAGGTTCTTCTTTTATGTGGCTTAGGTGGTGGTGCTCAAGACTTATCTGCTTATCAGATTTTGAAACATTTTGAAAATCAGATTAATATTATCAAGACATTATCTTACTATAAACTGCCTGATGAAAATCTAGCACAATACGATTTTATCATCTCTACTGTTCCTATTCATAGAAATCTTTCGATACCTTATATCAATATTTCATCTATTATTACATCAGATGATATAGACTCCATCAATAATTTTTTAATTTATCAGTATCATCAAAATATTCTCAAAACAACTTTCTTGCCTCAACTTTATAAAGACCATGTCTCTGCCAGAAGTAAAAACGAAGTCATCAAAGAATTTTATCAATTGCTTAAAAATCAGTTCCCACAAATTAAAGAATCATTCAAAATGCATATAGCTAATTCTGAATATCATCAAATGACTATTTATCCACATCAAATAGCATTAATCAGATTGAATAAACCAATTAATAACAATGATATTCTTTCTACTATCATTCTTAATAAAAACATCATATGGAATAAAAAAGAAGTTCGCATCATTATTTTATTTTCTTGTGTTGATCCTCATCACTTTATTTATAATACACTCAGCGATACTTTAAAAAGTTTGACTGCACATCAGGAGGATATTCTTGAAATCATGAATCATCCATCCTATCCACAATTTATGAATACTATTTTCAAACATCAAAAACTCATGAATTTGTAAAAGCGGGCCGTTGATATAAACAGCTCGCTTTTTTGATTAAAAATTCTTAACTTGTTTTTCAAATTCATCTAACCAATCAGATGAATAGTTTTCAATCATACCCATATCAGAAAGTTGTGTTAATTCACTATCTAAAGGTAATTGACCAAGTATCTTTAAATCATATTTATCTGCCACATCTTGCAGATGACTTTTTCCAAAGACGAAAATTTTCTTGCCACAATCTGGACATTGTACATAACTCATATTTTCTACAATACCTAAAATAGGAATATTCATTTTCTTTGCCATATTGACAGCTTTAGAAACAATCATGCTGACAAGTTCCTGTGGACTTGTCACAATCACAATACCATCTAAAGGTAAAGACTGAAAGATTGTCAAAGGGACATCTCCTGTTCCTGGAGGCATATCAACGAACATATAATCCACTTCGCCCCATCTGACATCACTCCAGAATTGTTTAATCATACCTGCTAAAATAGGTCCACGCCATACCACTGGTTCTTCAGCATTATCTAATAAAAGATTCGTTGACATAATCTCAATACCCTCTAAAGACTTGGCTGGAATAATTTCTTCTCCATTAGAATAAATCTGTGTCCCTTCTACACCAAATGTTTTGGCAATTGATGGTCCTGTAATATCTCCATCTAAGACAGCACAGCGATATCCTTCACGCTGCTTTAAAACTGCTAATAAAGACGTAATAGATGATTTTCCTACACCGCCTTTACCACTGACAACTCCAATCACTTTATGTATTTTTGAATTTTTATTCATCGGAGCTAAAAAGCTTCTTTCTTCACAATCTTCCTGACATGATTGACAATCATGATGACAGTCTTGACTACTCATAATATAACCTCCATATCTTCTTGTATTATAACCCATTTGCTTTTCTTTTTCACTATTATGACTCTATATATTCTTTTTTAAAGGTAAATCCTCTTCCTTTCACTTCGTTAACCTTGCTGACAACCATAAAAGCATGTTCATCAATATTTAAAACCAGGTGATTTAATTTAGGTAATTCACGATTAGAAATCACTGTCATAATCACAGGATATTCATTTTTCATATAACCAGAAATAGATTTTAACATTGTTGTTCCTCGGTCAAGTTCATGAATAATCATATCATTGATTTGTTGATATTCCTTAGAAACAATCATCACTTCTGTCTGTGCCTTCCCAACGACCAGAACTTTATCTAAAACAATCGTATATGTAGCCACCAAAACAATGCCATAAAGAACCATTTCTCGATTGGTATAAAACACCTGCATCAATAAAATTATAAAATCAAAAGCATACATAGAAACCGATACCGGTATTCCTGTTTTTTTATTAATAATCAATGGTGGAATATCCATTCCTCCTGTTGAAGCATTACATTTGATAACAATCCCGATTGCAACACCAATCATCACTCCACCAAGCAGCGCAGCAAGTAATGGATCTGTTGTCATTTGTGTATAGCCTATTGTTTTTTCAAAAACACTTAAAATAAATGGATAATAAAAAGTACTGATTAATGTCGTAAAAGCAAAAGTTTTACCTAAAATCAATAAACCAAGTAAAAACATCAAAATATTAAAAACAGATAAAAATAAAGTCATTGGGATACCTAATAAATGCTGTGCTCCAATAGATAAACCCGTTGATCCTCCCGTAATTAATCCATTAGGAACAATAAACAATAAAACAGCGAAAGCATATATCGTATTTCCAATAAGAACTCCTATAATATTTCTTATGAATTTATTATTCATCATATACACCCTTTCTTCACAAAGCATTATTATACCACTTCAAAATCCAAAAAAAAAGATAACAGAATGACTTTCTGTTACCTTCCATATTTATCGAATTCGTAAAGCTCTCGTTGCATTGATGACCGCAATGACCATCACACCAACATCAGCAAAGATAGCCAACCACATATTGGCAATACCAAAAGCACCCAAAATTAAGCAAATGAATTTGACCGCCAAAGCAAAGACAATATTCTCTTTCACAATTCTTAATGTTTTTAATGAAATTTTCATAGCCAATGAAATCTTAGCAGGATCATCATCCATCAAAACAATATCAGCTGCTTCAATTGCGGCATCACTACCTAAAGCTCCCATTGCAATGCCAATATCAACACGTGATAACACAGGTGCATCATTAATACCATCACCAACAAAAGCAACTTTTTCCTTTTCACCTTTCTGCTGTAAAATATCTTCAACTTTTGCGACTTTATCAGCTGGCAACAATTCACTATAAACACGATCAATACCAATCTCTTTAGCCACTCTTGTAGCAGTCTGTTTTGTATCCCCTGTTAACATAATCGTTTCTTTGATACCTTGTGACTTTAAGGATTGAATAGCTATTTTTGAAGTGTCTTTAATCACATCAGAAATCACAATGCAGCCTGCATATTGACCATCGATTGCCATATAGACGACTGTTCCATCAGGATGATTTCCTTTGATATTGACATCTATTCTATTCATCAATTTTTCATTACCAGCATAAACAACATGATCATTCACTCTTCCATAAATACCATGTCCAGCGATTTCCTTAATATCACGCACAGCATCTCTGTCTAATGGTTGACCATAAGCCTTTTGCAAGCTTAAACTGATAGGGTGACTAGAAGCCATTTCCACATGAGCTGCATAGTACAATAACTGTTGTTCATCAAAATCAGCAGAAGGAATGATATGTGTCACTTCAAAGACACCTTTTGTGAGTGTTCCCGTTTTATCAAAGACAATATATTTTGCACTAGCAAGAGCTTCTAAATAATTAGAACCTTTGACTAAAATACCTTGTGTAGAAGCACAGCCAATACCTCCAAAGAAACTTAATGGTATAGAAATAACCAATGCACATGGACAACTGATAACCAGGAATGTCAAAGCACGAATAATCCAATCACCCCATGAAGCATCTTGTCCCATTAACATCAACACAACTGGTGGAATAATTGCTAATGCCAATGCACTATAACATACTGCAGGTGTATAGTATTTCGCAAACTTTGTAATAAAGTTTTCTGAGCGAGATTTCTTCATACTTGAGTTTTCAACCAAATCAAGAATTTTGGAAACTGTTGATTCACCAAACTCCTTTGTTGTCTGAACTTTAATGACACCACTCATATTAATAAAGCCACTAATCACTTCATCTCCACAATGTGCATCTCTTGGTACACTTTCACCTGTTAAAGCACTCGTATTAAATGTTGTATTCCCTTCCACAATAATACCATCAATGGGAACCTTTTCCCCAGGATTGACAATGATTTCACTACCTATTTCGACATCATCAGGATCAACTTTTTGAAGTTTACCATCCACCATCATATTGGCATAATCAGGACGAATATCCATCAATGCTGCAATATTACGACGACTCTTTCCAACCGCAACACTTTGAAACAATTCTCCAATCTGATAAAAGAGCATAACAGCTACACCTTCGCGGAATTCTCCTAAACACATAGCTCCTACAGTCGCAACAGCCATTAAAAAGTTTTCATCAAAGACTTGTTTATTCAAGATTCCTTTGATAGCTTTTCTTAAAATATCATACCCAATAACCAGATAAGGTATTAAATAAAGAATAACTTCTACATATAAATTCACAGAAACATATGATGTAAAAATCACAATTCCAATCATTAATATTAAAGATATCAGTATTCTATAGAGAACTTTCTTTTGTTTTTTATTCATAAATACACTCCCATTCATTTTAATATATGTTCATTCATTCATATATTGTCCAAATAAATATCCCTTTTTAAGGGAATTTATTCTATAAATAAATTTCACAGTCATCTTCTACAACTTTACAATTTTTATATGCTTCCTGCATAACATCATCAACATTGACACCATCTTCAAATTCGACTTTTAATTTTAAAGTCATAAAGCTTAAAGTTGCATCTTTAACTCCTTTTGTATTTTTAACTGCTTCTTCCATTTTAGCAGCACAATTTGCACAATCCACATCAACTTTATATGTCTTTTTCATATTCCTTTTCCCCTTTCTTATTCCTCAACATGTTCCATGCCCATTGACATGATTGTTCTGACATGATCATCATCCAATGAATAGAAAATCACTTTTCCTTCACGTCTAAATTTAATGAGTTTGCTATCTTTCAAAACTCTCAACTGATGACTGACTGCAGATTGACTCAGTCCGAGAATTTGTGCAATATCTCCCACACATAATTCACTCTCAAATAAAGCATATAATATCTTAATACGCGTTGTATCTCCAAATACCTTAAATAAATCAGCCAATTCATATAAATACTCATCATCAGGTTGTTTTTCTTTCACTCTTTTGACAACATCTTCATGAACTGCTAAAAAATCATTCTGATTGTCTGTCTGTGTAGCCATATCATCACTCCCTTATTGAACATATGAGCATCTCTTCATATATAAATATATACCTTCACTTGCTATATGTCAATATTCTTTCATAAGAATATATCAAAATACATATAAATTATTTGATTTCGCCTTATTTGCTTTATGATCTAGCGCTTTAACTTGATATGTCCACTCAAGCTGACTTCCTTGTTCGACAGAAGCCAGTGATGCAAATTCAAATACATTTTCAAAATCAAAACCTGTTTCATTTAAAAATGTCTGTCCATCTATAGTCCACATACTAGAATTTTCTTCTAAGAATTTTGATGACACATTGATTTTTGGCCCTGAATAGGAAACCAAAACACTATCAGATGGATATGAAGAATATGACGTAACATTATCAAGATGTGTAGGGTATTTATCTAAAATTGTTGTCTTTGTATCAGGAGAACAAGAATGCTGAAGCATCAAATATTGACCATCTTTTGAAAAGCAGGCTTTTGTCTTTAGAAGATAATAATCTTTTTGATCATCAGTTTCATCAGTATCCTGATACACATCATGTGCTGTATATAAATATGTACTTGTTGGAAGTTTTGTATCAGAATTGACTAGATAGTGTCTACTCATATTTGATCCTTGCGGTTTGGCATGAAATTGATTTTTATCAATCAGATAATCTAAACAAGGGATTAGATAACTTTCTATAGAAAGAGAATCATCATTGAAAAATACAGTTTCAATTTCATTTTTCAAATCCGTATTTTCTGAATATTTCAACACAGAAAAACTACCTCGCATTTTGACAAGTTCTTTTAAAACCAACTCACCAGTACTTAGTGAATAAACAGGGCTATAATTTTGAAAAACAAGATCTAATTCATCAGAAAGATTTTCAATAGTATTATTCCCAAGAAACAAAATATAGTTTTCCTGAACATAATCCTTTATAAATTGTTTCACCTCTAAATATGAAAGTGATTCTTGATCCACAGCCACGACATCTTCATCATCAAACTGGTATGTACTGATATTCGATGGATTCAATATGGTAATTGTTATAGATTCGTATTTTTGATCTATTTTATCAATCACTTCATGATCAACTGATTTCTCACTTATCAATATAACTTTTCCTTTTCCTGAAAAAGTCGGATGATGATCATTGTTGAATTGAAAACTTATACCTGTTAGACAAATAATCACCAATAACGAAATAATAATGATGATGATAAATTTTGATTTCATAACTTCCCTTCTCACTTATTTATTATTTTTGAGTGCAGATAATTCTTTGAGGTCATCTTCATTTTCATTGTATATTGGATTGTATATGTTGTCAATCATTGCACTATTCTATAAAAAAACTTACGATAGTTAATCGTAAGTTATCAAACGCAATCAATTTTCTCGTTCTATTTATATCTTTTATCCCCCCGATAAATTCATCAGGAGTTTCGTCCATATTATGTGTTACTGAACAGCCAGCCATTTGCCATCTATCACATTATTAAAAATTTCCATATGAGGACTGTTTTCATAAGCATTGCGCTTTTTTATATTTACTTCTCTCTTGCGAAATGATACTCAAAATCATGATCTGTTCGCTTTAACAAGAGTTTATCATTTTCAACTTCAAAATAATAAGATGGATTAAATATAACACCATTTTCTGAAGAAGATAAAGAAACTTGATTTTCTTCAATTTTATATGTACCTTTCGTATCAGTACCTTTATCACTCATAGTAAAAGTTCCATCTTCTTTGAATTCAATACTTTCTATATCGCTTCCTTGCCATTTACCAATAATATCATCACTTCCATTATTATCACTACTATTACATCCTGTTAAGATACACATTGACATTATAACTAATAAAATCATCTTTTTCATATACATATTCTCCTTACACTCTTCTTTTATAATTGAAAAATACTAAAGCTAAATCTTCAAATTTTCACTAGTGTTTTGAACGAATCATTTTAAACGGAAGTTTAAAAGTTTTCACAATGACATATTGAACAATACTTACAACCACTTCAACCATATAACTTATCGCAAGTGAAAAGAATACATTATATATCCATTGCCCAATTGTATTTCCAAATAGAGTCATTCCCCAATGAGGTAAAACATTTTCTAAATCAGTAACTAAAAATATAAATGATACAATGATTAACAAAATCATTTTAAAAGGCAATGTAAATTCAGATATGTATTCATCTATATTACTGTCATCTGGCAAAAAATCACCATTTTTTATTCTTCTCCACTGAAAAAATTCATAAACTACAGCAATTATACATATTTCAATATAAAAATAAGGACTCGTTAAATCGGAATTTGAAATAACGAGAAATTCTCCTGCTAAAACGGTTAATCCTAGTAATAAAACAACAAAAAATTGTCCTAAGAATAATAGTACCAATAAGAAAATATATTTTTTTGAAGCACTTTTTAGGCTTTTTAAATCAATATTCATATCCCAATAACTTAGAATAGATATACCCAGACTGATTACAATCAAACATATTAACCCCAGCGGATATTTTTTAAAACCATAAGTAACATATAAAGGAAAATTACTGATCAATTGTAAAAGTAATTTAAATATAATCATCTTTTCTTACACCTTCTCTTGATTAAAAATCTATTTTGTTTTAAATCTATACATAAATGATATTTTTTCATATTTACAAGATTTTATTCTCCTTGAACACTTTTTATTTTATAGTTTTTTTTAACGACTGTCTATAAATATTTCATATGCGAGAAAAATAATGTTTCATGGTTTCAAATTATCATTTTCATACTTTTCTATAAACAGATTGTCTTCTTCATCATTTTTGAGTTCTCTTAACATCTTAAGTTGTTTTAATTAGAATGATAAGACGAATTATCAGAAACTTTTTTAAGTGAACTACTATAAGACTGGAGTCTATCCAAATAATTTAATGGAAATTGTTTTAATAACATATACCTTTTCAGATTCTTTTTTAACATTTCAATAGTATCGCTTCTTTTTAACTTCAAATTTTTTTACTGAAACATCCATATATCAATCCTCCTTTTGAATTTAGACACAAAAAAACTATGTTGATTACAACATAGCTTATAGCCGAACCACTGTTATTGAGTTTGCCAAAATAGATATTTAGTTGATATACTCTGCATTTTTTTACTCTATTAATCAAATGGAGCGGGTGATGGGAATCGAACCCACGTAGTCAGCTTGGAAGGCTGAAGTTCTACCATTGAACTACACCCGCAAAAACTGGTGCGGATGACAGGACTTGAACCTGCACGCCGAAGCACTAGATCCTAAGTCTAGCGTGTCTGCCAGTTTCACCACATCCGCATCCTCTTAACAAATGGTGACCCGCAGGCGACTCGAACGCCTGACCCTCTGATTAAAAGTCAGATGCTCTACCTACTGAGCTAGCGGGTCATATATATGGTGCCGGCTAAAGGACTTGAACCCTCAACCTACTGATTACAAGTCAGTTGCTCTACCAATTGAGCTAAGCCGGCAAAAAAAATGGTGGAGGTTAACGGGCTCGAACCGCTGACCCTCTGCTTGTAAGGCAGATGCTCTCCCAACTGAGCTAAACCTCCATATGGTGACCTGTACGGGATTCGAACCCGTGAATGCATGCGTGAAAGGCATGTGAGTTAACCGTTTCTCCAACAGGCCACAAAAATGGCGCTTGAAGTAGGACTCGAACCTACGACCGATCGGTTAACAGCCGATTGCTCTACCAACTGAGCTATTCAAGCATTTCTTGTTGCTTAACTATATTATCATATCGTTATACTTATTGCAAGACTTTTTTAAAAAAAAAGAAGTCAAAATTGACTTCATCATGACTTCTATAAAAATTCTCCATTTTTTCCCCAATTTTCAAATTCTTCTATCGATAAATACTGCTGTTGAACAGGTATTTTTGTAATACGTTCTACTTCTTTTAGCAGCTTTTCTGCAAATTCTTTTTTATACTGATAATCTGTTGTATGAAAAAGTTGACACGCAATCTTCATACAATCCATTTCTTCACCTTTAAAATACATCACTTGATTATCTTCTATATGAATCATCAAGTTTTCTTCTTTTTTATTTGGTAAGATAGAAATCAGTTTTCCAGCACTTTCTTTTAAAGCTTTTTCCTGATTTAATGTTAATGTTTTTGTTGTTGTAAATGTTATAAACGGCATATTATTTTCCTCCCATTTATCAATTATATATGAAGGTTTTTAAAAATTATGACGAAACCTCACACATTTCATAAGTTAATTGTCCTAAAATTTTCACACCTTCTCTAATCTTATCATCTGTTGGTGTTGAATAATTCATTCTAAAACTATGACATTCTTTTGTATCATCATCCAAAAATGCATTTCCTGGCACAACAGCTACATTTTTTTCTAAAGCTTTTTTCACAAACGTTAACATATCTACATGTTCTGGTAAAGTGACCCATATAAACATACCACCTGTTGGTTTGGTATATTGAACTGATGGATGAAAATGTTTTTTCATTTCCTCAAGCATCAAATAACATTTGTTTTTATAAATCTTTCTAATAGATTCAATATGAGCGTCCATATCATAGTTGCATAAATATCTTGCCATCACTTTTTGTGCCCATAAATTAGAATGAACATCACTAGCCTGTTTTGCTACAACAAACTTTTGAATAATTTCACGAGGTGCCACAGCACAAGCTACACGCATTCCTGGCGCAATAATCTTAGAAAGACTGGCAGCATAAATCACCAACCCATCCTGATCTAATGATTTAATAGAAGGAATGGCTTCACCTTCAAATCTTAAATCTCCATATGGATTATCTTCCAAAATAAGAACTTCATATTTTTTTGCTAAAGCGAGAATTTGTTTTCTCACTTCTAATGACATTGTCATACCCGTTGGATTTTGAAAATTAGGTATCAAATAAATAAACTTTGGTTTTGGTTCCATTTGTAGAGCTTTTTCCAAAGCATCCAAATCCAATTGTCCATCTTTATACTCAACACCTCGTAAGACTGCTCCCAATGATTTAAAAGCATTCAATGCTCCTAAGAAACTTGGATTTTCACATACAACGACATCACCTTCATTACATAATGTCTTTGCTGCAAATTCCATAATCTGTTGAGAACCAGAAGTCACCAGCATCTGGTCTTTATCTGTTAAAATCTGTTCATGACGATTTAAAAACTTTGTAGCCGCCTGAATAAACTCCTGATCTCCTTCTGTAATACCATATTGCAAGACACTGATAGGCTCATGAGATAATATATCAGCAGAAATTTTTTCTATCTCCTTAACAGGGAAAGCTTCTGCCGAAGGATTGCCACCTGCAAAACTGATCATTTGTGGATCAGCTGTAGCCTTTAATATTTCTCTAATAGCAGATGCTTTGACATTTGACATACGATTAGCAAATTGATATTTCATCTTAAATCCCCCTTTACTTTATATTTTATTATAAACCAATTTCATGAGAATAACTAGATATTTATCAAAACAAGCGATATAATAGAATTAGGTGGTGATAAGACATGCAGGTTGTTGTCGTTGTTTTAAATAAGCTTGATTGCTTAGATGATTTACTTGCCAATTTAAAAAGAGCTGGTGTTCGAGGGGGAACAATTATTGAATCTACTGGAATGATTAAAACAATAGATGATTCTGATGAAAGCTATTTATTAGGTTCATTACGTTTATTTTTAGAAAATCCTCGCCCTGAAAGCAAGACAATTTTCTTTATTGTTGACGATAGTCAAATAGAATTAGTTAGAAAAACTATCGATGATTCTGTTGGTGGTATTGATAATCCAAATACCGGTATCGTCTTTGGTTTACCTTTGACATTTGCAGATGGTCTCATGAAAAAATAAAGTTTCGGCTTTATTTTTTTATTAACCGAAACTTTGAATCATAATAAATGTGAAGTTCCTGACAAACTCTCTGATTGAAATCCATAAGTTGTTGATAATAATGAGCATAATCATCTGATAGTTCACACATAGCTGGTATGAAAATATCATAATAGCCACTATCTCTTAACCTCATTTTGATTTGACGATTAGGGTAATTGATAATGCAATACCACCATTTTTGTTGTAACTCATAATTTTTGATTATTAACTGTTTAATAGACTCATACGCATCTTTTTGATTGATCAATTGATTTTTATATATGTTGACATCATGCCATACTTGTTTTAATTGTTTTTGATTCACCCTAGAAATAAACAACAAAAAACGATATGCCCATGGAATTTTCATATGAAAATGATCCCAAAAATCAATAATACATTGGTAAGCTTTTTGTTGTTTTTGCGTATGAATGTGAATATGAAGATAAGGTTGAAAATGCTCATAAAACATATCAAAAAATGGTTGAGGAATATTGTCAAACATAATTTGATATATATCATCCAATGAAAAAACATCTTCAATATGATCACTTTCAATGAAATGATATAATTGTTCTAAACTTTCTTGTTGACAAGAAAGTTGTTTTTGTCTTTGCGTATAGATTTGTTGAAGATATTCTTTTTTCTTATTAGCATCTAAATCCAGCAAACAACGAATATCTGCAATAGAGATAGACCAACTACGATACATCACAATTTCTTTTAATCTTTGAACATCTTCATCACTGAATTCACGATATCCATTTTGACTTTTATGAATATGAAGCAAACATTGTTTTTCATAATAATAAATAGCTTTTTTTGTTACATGGCACTGACTGCAAACTTCTTGTATTTTCATATCTCATTTCATCTCCCATTTTCATCATAAACTATCCTGTAAGGTCAATGTCAACAAAAAAAGTATCATTTCTGATACTTTATTCCTTCGTTTTTAAATAACGTTTTAAAAATGTTTGAGTACGTGCTTCTTGAGGATGTTCAAAGATTTGTTCTGGTGTTCCTTCTTCCGCAATCACACCTTGATCCATAAAAATAACACGTGATGATACGTCTTTCGCAAATTCCATTTCATGAGTGACAACAATCATTGTCAAACCTTCATCAGCGAGTTCTTTCATAATATTCAAAACATCACCAACCATTTCTGGGTCTAATGCACTTGTTGGTTCATCAAAAAGCAAAACTTCAGGACTCATACATAACGCTCTTGCGATAGCAACCCTTTGTTTTTGCCCACCTGATAATTGTACACTGCTTTTATTTGCAAAAGCACTCATACCCACTTTTTCTAAATATTTGAAAGCCATTTGTTTCGCTTCTTCTTTATTTCTTTTTAAAACCTTGATTTGTCCAATCATACAGTTTTCTAATACTGTTAAATTGTTGAATAGATTAAATCCCTGAAACACCATACCAACTTTAGAACGATATTGATTCACATTGAAGTGACGATCTAAAATATCTTGTCCATGATATAAAATATGTCCATCATCTAATCGTTCTAATAAGTTAATACAACGTAATAATGTTGATTTTCCACTTCCACTTGAACCAATAATTGTCACAACTTCACCTTTATGTATATCAAAATTGATATCATGCAAAACTTCTAATTGTTTAAATCTTTTCTTTAAATGTTGTACTTGAATAATTGCATCCATAATATCTCCTAACTGCAAAAGTCCTTGCTTTGTTTTTTAGAATTTAATCTTTTTTCGATATAATTTAAAATAAAGGTGCTGATCGTTGTTAAAAATAAATAAATAATTGCAGCAACCAAGAAACATTCAATGTATTTCATATTTGATCCTGCCACAGATGTTGTCTGAAAATATAATTCGGTTACAGAAATAACATTCAACATAGAACTGTCTTTAATATTGACAATCAATTGGTTCCCAATTGATGGAAATGTATTTTTAATAGCTTGTGGAAAAATCACTGAAATAAGTGTCTGGCTTGTTGTCATCCCTAAACTTTTCGCAGCTTCACTCTGACCCGCATCAACAGATTGAATACCTGCACGAATGATTTCAGCCATATATGCCCCTGTATTAATAGAGATAATAAACAATCCAGCAACTAAAGGAGTCCAGTTGAAAGCAGGTTTTAATAAATAATATAAGAACATAGCCTGCACCATCATAGGAGTTCCTCTAAATACCCAAATATAGAAACTAGTAATCCACTTCCCTAAACGTTTAAATAAACGACTGACTGATGAATCATAATCATTGATCTCAATAGCTCTTATACCACCTACAACTAATCCTATAAGAAAACCACAAACCGTTCCTACAACAGCATATAATAAAGTAATTTGAATACCATAACTGAATAGAGAAATATTTTCAACAAATATTTCCCACGCTTTTGCAAAATCAATACTCATAAATTATTCTCCTGCTGGCTGTCTATTAACAGCTTCAGTCATCAGTTGTTTTCTTTCATCTGTTGTAATTTTATCTAAAGATGCCTGTACCTGTTTAAAGAATTCACTATCTCTTGTTCCTTCTTTTAAACCAATAGATACTGTTGTATCACATTCAAAACCTTTTCCTTCATCAAATTGGACAATTGTTAAATCTTTGTTCGCTGCAACAACACCTTCAGCAACAGCCATTTCTGCAGTAATCCCATCAACATCTCCTTGTTGTAATGCAACTACCATTTCAGGATAAGTTGCTTTAGGAGTCATATGATGAACTCCTTTGATTTGATCAATAACATCATCATAGTTTGTTCCTTTTTGTCCAATAACATTTTTACCACTAAATTGTTGGATATCTGTAAACTTTGCTTCTTCACCATCTTTACGTACAATCATAATCATACCTTCGCTATCATAATATGGTGTTGTAAAATCAATACCCTCTTCTCTTGTTTCATTAGCTGTCATTCCAGCAATAATAGCATCAATTTCTCCAGATTCTAAAGCGACTGTCAAACCATCCCATGAAATTTTCTTAATCACGAGTTCTTTTCCTAAATCATCTGCAATTCTTTTTGCAATCTGAACATCATATCCATCAGCATATCCAGCATTACCTAATGATACTGTTGTATCACTTTCTTGACTTGTCTGCCAGTTAAAAGGTGGATAAGCGCATTCCATTCCAACAATGAATTTATCCTTATTCGCTGATCCCTGTTCACCGCCACATCCAAATAAAGCAGTTGCCATAGCCATCGCCATTAAAACTTTTCCTAATTTTTTCATATAAACCCTCTCTTTCTACATATAAAATAAAAGTCGTGCTATTAACACGACTTTGTAATGACCATATTAATAGCGCCTCTTCATCAAAATGAAGGAGTGTTATGAGTATTTCCCATAACCCCAAGATAGAGATTTGCCAATATCTATCTTTCGGCAATGATTACCTTTCCCATCCTTCTCTGCTTGCCAACTCCAGATGGTACTCTGATACATTGCTGCCTCTAATTCTTTTATTTTACGTTCACTATGCTATACTCTTTTAGATGTCTTGTCAACTTTTTTCATATTTTTTTATAAAAAAATATCAATAAATATATTTTTTAGGATATAGACATTTGTTTATCTTCAATAATCTTTTTTAATGCCTGCAAACGTTCAATACTCTCTTTTGTAAAAATATCCTCAGGATCAGCTGATCCTTCATTAGCCAACATCACTAATGAAATCCAAATTAACACATTATAAATATTAACTTTTTGATTAACTTTTTGATTTTCAATTCTTTCTCGAGAAATCCATTCAATTTCTTTCATATGATTTTCCACAAAATCATCTAACTCATTAATATAAGTATATCCCATATAATGGAATCTCTGCACCAGACGTGATTGAGAAATCAAATCCGCATCTCTTTCAAACTGAAATTGAAATTCTGTGTGCAACTTTTCTAAAAGAGCATTAATACGTGGAGATGTATTCACATATTGCGCTAAAGAATTCGCATTGATATCTGTCTTTAAAACTTTTTCGATATGCACAATTCCTTTATTATATTCATCAACAGCTTTCGCTATCTGAACAAATTCTTCGTCTAATAACTCCAGTGAAGCTGACAATCTCGTTAAACGACGGCGAATATCTTTAGGAATCTCATATTGTGACTTATATCCCAAACCATGTTCAATTTCTGCCCATGAATGTTGCAAAGTTGTACGAATCTGCAATTCAAAGACTAAATCTTTGTATGCTGAATATTCAATAAGTTGACATCTTTCATCATTAAACTTAATCAATAAATGCAATGAATTATATCCAAAATCAATACGGTCTTCATAACTTTTCTTACGTTTATCATTATATTCTACAATATCAAAGTTATCTTTAATACATTCATAAATACGATCAACATCATTTTCAAACAAAGTAATAATACGACAAGCCACAACATCTGTAATCTCATTAATATCATTATATTTATTTTTATAAGTGATTTTTTTCATTAAAGCTTCTTCACTTTTAATACGAATAGCCATATTCGAAATACGAAAATGATGTGTATCAATAATACTTGTTAAAATATCCTCAATATCATGTTTTAATGCACGATAGATTTCCTGATTATCATGATATTGTTTAATAATCCTCTTTGCAGAGTTATGCATAAATCTCACCTCATATCTTGATTATACGCATCTTATATGAAATATTCATGAACAAATAAAAAAAGGATTTCTCATCCTTTTTACGAAGTCACATAATACACTCTTTACCTTTTCGATGAACATAAATGATTCCAATAATTCCAGCCACAACAAAAACAATTGAAACCAGCTGTGCCATACGAATAGGTCCAAACATCAAACTATCAGTACGTAATCCTTCTACGGGAAAACGTACCAATCCATAAAAGAGAAAATAACTAAAGAACTGAACACCTTGATGTTTTTGAAACCTTCTTATGATAAAAACAATCACGAAAAAAGCAAGAAGATTTCCTAAAGATTCGTATAAAAATGTAGGATGGTGATAAGCTCCATTAACATACATGTTATCAATGATGAATTGAGGTAAATGTAGTGACTGTAAGAATTCTAAACTTACGGTTCCACCAAAGGCTTCATGGTTAAAGAAGTTTCCCCATCTCCCACATGCCTGAGCTATCAAGACACCAGGCATTATGGCATCTCCTGCTAACAAATAAGGAATATCATGCTTTTTAAAGAAATAATAACTGTAAATCAATCCAGCCAAAAGGCCTCCCTGAATAGCTAGCCCACCATGCCAAATAGCAAAAATTTCTAATGGTTGAGAAGCATACATGTCATCAAAGGTAAAAATAACATACCAGATTCTGGCACCAATGATTCCGATAAACAATACTGAAAAGAAATAATCTGATAAAATTTCCTTAGAATATCCTAATTGTTTAAAACGATATTGTCCTAAAAAGTAGGCTATACATGCCCCTGTGAGAATACATACAGCATACCATTGAATATGAATAGGTCCAATGGTTACAAAAGTTGAAAAATCTTCAAAAAATGTCATGATGATTTCCTTTTGATATTATCAAGAATACGATTAACAAATTCTTTGCTTGAATCAAATCCTGAATCTTTAAGTTGCATATTCATCACAGCGGCTTCAATGATAGCTGACATACTACGCCCACCTGTTACAGGAACAACAATTTTTGGAATCTGAATACCTAAGATATCTTCTAGAACATCATCTTCTTCCATTCCTATTCGTGTATACTCACGTGAAGGTAACCATCTTTCTAACTGAATAATTAAATCAACATGATCTTTAGGCAAAACAGAGGCAACACCAAACATCTTTGAAACATCGATAACACCAATTCCACGAATCTCTAAAAGATTACGCAAAACCTCTGGCGCTCGTCCAACAATGCCCTGACCAATATGATAGAGTTCTATCGCATCATCTGCAATCAGAAAATGTCCACGTTTGATTAACTCTAACGCAATTTCTGACTTTCCAATTCCACTATCTCCTCTAATCACAACGCCTTTTCCATAGATATTCAAAAAAACACCATGCATCAGAGTTTCAGCAGCTAGAGCTTCATCCAATGTTCCTGTTAAATCAATTGATACACGTCCTGTTGCCTGCGTTGTTTCAAAGATTGGAAAATTTCTTTTCATCGCAATATTTTTCAAGATTTCAGGACACTTGTATCCTTTCGCAATAATAATACATGGTGTCTCATCATTAGCCAATTTAGAAAAACAAGCTAATTGAGATTCCTTGCTCATTTCTTTAACGAAAGAGATCTCTTTTTCACCAAATAAAATAATTCTTCGAAAATCTGTATGTTTAAAAAAACCTGCCAATTCAAAACCAGGACGATTCATTTCTGGCACAAAAACTTCTCTTTCCAGCGAAGCTTCATCCCCTGATACCTGCTGAAATAATGATGGTTTTAATAAATCTTTAAGTTTGACTGACTTTCCCATGAAGTTCCTCCTACTCTAACACCATTTTCAAGAAACGGCCTGTATGACTCTTTTGACAGGCTGCGACTTTTTCTGGCGTTCCTGATACTACAATTGTACCACCATTGTCGCCACCTTCCAATCCTAAATCAATAATATGATCAGCCACTTTAATAACATCCAAATTATGTTCAATGACAATGACTGTATCTCCCTGATCCACAATACGATTAAGGACTTCTATTAGACGTGCCACATCATGACTATGTAACCCTGTTGTCGGCTCATCTAAAATATAAACTGTTTTTCCAGTTGCTTTCTTTTGCAATTCACTTGCCAATTTGACACGTTGTGCTTCACCACCAGATAAAGTTGTGGCACTTTGTCCAAGTTTCACATATCCAAGTCCTACATCATAGATTGTCTGTAACTTAGAACGAATACGTGGTAAATTATCAAAGAACGTTAATGAATCTTCAATTGTCATTTCTAAGACATCATAAATATTCTTATCTTTATAAGTCACCTGTAAAGTTTCTTCATTGTAACGTTTTCCCTGACATTCTTCACATGGCACATAAACATCTGGTAAAAAGTGCATACTAATACGTTTAACACCATCACCCTGACAAGCTTCACAACGTCCACCTTTGACATTAAATGAGAAACGTCCTTTATCATAACCTCGCATCTTGGCTTCAGGTGTTTTCGCAAAAAGTTCACGAATATCATCAAAAACGCCTGTATATGTCACAGGATTAGAACGTGGTGTACGTCCTATTGGATCTTGTGAAACTTCGATAACCTTATCAACATTTTCCAATCCAAGAATTTCTTTATGCTTTCCTGGTTTTTCTTTTGAATGATACAGCTTTGTACGCATCGCTTTGCATAGAATTTCGTTGACCAAAGTTGATTTTCCACTACCTGAAACACCAGTCACACAAATAAATTTCCCTAATGGGAATTTCACATTAATATTTTTAAGGTTATTTTCCTTAGCCCCTTTGACTTCAATAAACAAACCATTTCCTTTACGACGTTTTTGAGGCACTGGTATTTTGTATTCACCTGATAAGTATTTTCCTGTAATAGAATTAGGATTCTTCATGACTTCTTCTGGTGTCCCTGCCGCGACAACCTGACCACCATGAACACCAGCTCCTGGACCAATATCAATAATATAATCAGATGCACGCATAGTATCTTCATCATGTTCTACAACAATCACGCTATTACCCAAATCACGCATATTACACAATGTCTTAATCAGTTTTTCATTATCTCTTTGATGTAATCCAATAGATGGTTCATCTAAAACATATAAGACTCCTGTCAAACGTGAACCAATCTGCGTTGCCAAACGAATACGCTGTGCTTCTCCACCAGATAAACCTCCTGCACGTCTTGACAATGTCAAATAACCTAAACCAACATCATTTAAGAAAGTCAGACGATCTTGAATTTCTTTAATAATCAATCTGGCAATATTAGCTTCCGTTTCACTCAATTTCAAATTCTTTACAAAATCCAATGCCTTTTCAATAGACATATCTGTAAATTCACTGATGTTTAATCCACCAACCTGAACACTTAAAACCTGTTCATTGAGTCTTTTTCCCTGACATGTTGGACATGTATGTTCCGCCATAAAAGACGCATACCATTCTTTTGACCATGAAGATGTTGTTTCTTCATAACGTCTTTGAATTAATGTTTTGACACCCTCAATCGGTTTTGTTGTTTTTGAAACATTTCCAGAACTTGACTTGATTGTATATGTAATAGGTTTATCTGAACCATATAATATAATATTTAATTCTTTCTTAGAAAAATCTTTTAATGGCTTATCTAAATCAATATGATATTCACGGCATAAAATCAAAAATCTCTGCCATTCAATACGATCTGTCCCTACAGATGTCTTGAAATAACGAATACCACCCTGATTAATACTTAACGACCAGTCAGGGATCAATAAATCATCATCCACTTCATTTTTGACGCCAATCCCTTTACAATCAGGACAGGCTCCTAAAGGATTATTAAAAGAAAATAATCGTGGTTCTAACTTAGGAACACTGAATCCACAATATGGACAAGCCAAATGTTGTGAAAACAATTTTTCTGTCTTTTCATTTAAGTTTTCAACAATAACTTCTCCACCTGTTAATTTCAATCCTGTTTCTAAAGAGTCAGCTAAACGTGAGCGATATCCTTCTTTTTTAATAATTCTATCTACAACGACATCAATACTATGTTTTTTATTTTTTTCTAAAACAATCTCTTCTTCTAAAAGACGCATTTCTCCATCAACTTTCACACGAACAAATCCATCTTTTAATAATTGTTCAAATAAATCCTTATGTGTCCCTTTTTGATTTTTACACATTCTTGCAAGAACCTGCAACTTTGTGCCATCTTCATATTGGTCAATTGTATCAACCATCTGTTTGATTGTTTGAGATTCAATCTTGACATGGTGATGAGGACAATAAGCATGCCCTACTCTGGCATAGAGCAAACGTAAATAATCAAAAATTTCTGTTACTGTTCCAACTGTTGAACGAGGATTATTTGAAGTTGTTTTCTGATCAATCGAAATGGCTGGTGATAAGCCTTCAATACTGTCCACATCAGGCTTTTCTACACCACCTAAAAACTGTCTGGCATAAGCACTCAATGATTCCACATAACGTCTTTGCCCTTCTGCATAAATTGTATCAAAAGCTAAAGAGGTTTTTCCACTACCAGATAACCCTGTCATAATGACAAGCTTATCACGAGGAATTTCAACATCTATATTCTTTAAATTATTAACCCTTGCTCCTTTAACAATGATTTTATCTTTGTTCATACTTCCTCAAACTCCTTAATATTTTTTCCTTGCTGCAGCCTTGCAGCTGTAAATCATAGGCTTCATCCAAAATCTGCTGAAACAGATGATGTGATGTTAATCCCATTTTGATTAAATCATCTCCACGCACAAGTGGAGATGGTGCCTGAGTTCCTAAACGTTTTTGTTTATCCTTAATAAACACCCAGAATTCATCATACTGTTCCTGGACAACTTTTCCTCTACCTAACTTATCACAACAGCTCATATAAATCAAATCATTCATTGAAACTTTCCCATCAATCTTTTTCAAAAGTCTTAAATAAGATAAATCTTTAGCGTGATGACGAGACATATTCATCAAATGCATATGATACATAATCATTGTTGAAATATATTGTCTTTCTTTTTTGGCTGTTATCAGTTGAACATTCTGAAAAACCTGAACACCTGCCTCATTATGCTTAGGGGCATGTCCTTCTGGGGTTGTCACAAGTGGTTTTCCAATATCATGAAGCAGACAAGCCCACATAAACCACAGTGGATAATCTGTCTTCTTTTTGACATTGGCAGCCACATCAATGACTAACATTGTATGAGTAAAGACGTCTCCTTCAGGATGAAAATCCAAACGCTGTTGAGTTGAAGTTAAGGCCTGTAAGTAAGGAGGTAAAGCTCCAATATCCTTTAAAAACATAAAGCCAAGTGAAGGCTGTTGTGACATTAAAATCTGACAATATTCCTGATAAACTCTTTCTTTGGATAGATGATCAAGCATATGGTCTTGAACCATCTGTGTGCATAATGCCAAAGTTTTCTCTTCAACTTGAAACTGGAATTTCGCAACAAAACGTGCAACTCTTAAAACACGCAAAGGGTCCTCTATAAAACTCTTAGGATCAACACATCGAATGATCTGATCTTGAAGATCCTGTTGTCCATGACATAAGTCGATGATCTTATCTTGTTGATAATCATACATCAAGGCATTGATTGTTAAATCACGTCTTAAAATGGCCTTTTCAAGTGGCAAATTGGGATCAATCATCGTTTCAAAATCCTGATGACGATTTCCTGTTTTCTTTTCCTGACGTGGCAGGGCAAAATCATAATGAGGAAGTGTATCTAACTGCATAATCGCAAAAGATTTTCCAAATGTATTGACATGTCCATACTGTTTTAAAATATCAGAGAGTTCATCATAAGTCAGATGATAAATTTCTACATCCATATCATGATGTTCTAAATTTCCCATCAGTTCATCACGGACAGAACCACCAACAATATAAACTTTCCCACCATGGGCTAAAATATCATCAAATATCTTTTGAGCTAAAGCATCAATTCTCATGATTTTTCACCTTTTAATTCAATAATAATATCTCTTAATTCCATAGCTCTTTCAAAATCAAGGATTTTAGCAGCTTCCTTCATTTCTTTTTCTAAGTCCTCAATCAGTTTCTTCTTTGCTTTCATCGTTGCTTTTTTACCTTTTTGAAGTAACGATGTTGCTTCCTCAACAGTTTCTTTTCCTTGAATCAAATCATGAATTTCTTTATGAATTGTCTGAGGAATAATATGGTGTTCTTCATTATAGGCTTCCTGAATCTGACGACGTCGTGCCGTCTCATCAATGGCTCTTTGCATAGATTCCGTGATATGATCACCATACATGATAACTTTTCCATTGGCATTTCTGGCCGCACGCCCAATTGTCTGAACCAAAGAGCGTTCACTTCTTAAAAATCCTTCTTTATCCGCATCTAAAATACATACCAATGAGACTTCTGGTAAGTCTAGCCCTTCTCTTAAAAGGTTGATTCCGACAAGAACATCATATTTTCCTAATCTTAAATCTCTTAAAATTTCTGTTCTTTCTAATGTTTTGGTATCTGAGTGCAAATAAGCAACCTTCAATCCAACTTCTTTTAAATACGCCGTTAAATCTTCAGCCATACGTTTTGTCAGAGTTGTAATCAAAACCCTTTCTTTTTTCTCTATACGTTCATTAATTTCATCAATCAAATCATCAATCTGATTTTTGGTAGGACGAACTTCAATAATAGGATCCAACAAACCAGTTGGACGAATAATCTGTTCAGCAAATTCACCGTGTGTCTTCTCCAGTTCATAATCTCCTGGGGTTGCTGAAACATAAATGACCTGATTGATGATATCCTCAAATTCTTCAAACCTTAAAGGACGATTGTCTAAGGCACTTGGTAAACGAAAACCATATTCAACTAATGTTTCCTTACGACTGCGATCACCATTAAACATTCCTCTAACCTGTGGTAACATGACATGACTTTCATCCACAATCATTAAAAAATCATCAGGGAAATAATCAATCAGTGTATAAGGACGTTGTCCTGCTTTTCTTCCATCGATATGTCTTGAATAATTTTCAATACCTGGACACATTCCCACTTCTCTTAACATTTCAATATCATGTCTCGTACGCTGATCTAAACGTTCATATTCCAGAGGTTTCATTTCATCATGGAAATATTGTAAACGTTCTTTAAGCTCTTCTTCAATCGTATCACAGGCATGTAACATCTGTTCCTTTTTTGTGACATAGCCATAGGCCGGATAAATCGTATAAGTCTGATATCGTCCTAAAACTTTTCCTGTCAATGGATCAACTTCACTAATACTCTCCACTTCATCGCCAAAAAGATCAACACGAATCAGCCAGCTTTCCGTATGTCCTGGCACAATTTCAATGACATCTCCACGCACTCTAAAAGTTCCTTTGCTTTGTTCGATATCGTTACGCTGATATTGACGATCAACCAGATAAGTTAATAACTCTCTACGATCAATTTCCTGTCCGACACGCAAAGAAAAAATCATATCTTTATATTGTTCTGGATTTCCTAACCCATATATCGAAGCAACAGAAGCTACCACAATGGTATCTCTTCTTTCCAATAAAGAATTCATTGCGGCTGAACGCAACATTTCAATTTCATAGTTTGTCTGAGCATTTTTATCAATATAAGTATCACTTTTAGGAATATAAGCTTCTGGTTGATAAAAGTCGAAGTTAGAAACAAAGTATTCTACACGATTTTCTGGAAAAAATTCTTTTAATTCTGAATAAAGCTGTCCTGCCAATGTCTTATTATGTGCCAAAACAAGTGTTGGTTTATTGACTTGCGCAATAACATTAGAAACAGTAAATGTTTTTCCAGTTCCTGTTCCCCCTAACAAAACCTGTTCTTTTTTACCGGCGCGAATACCATCAACCAGCTGTTTAATAGCTGTTGGCTGATCGCCCATTGGTGAATATTTTGAAACCAGTTTAAATTTTTCCATTGTTTTTCACCCCACTTTATTGAATAAATTCAGTTATTTTTTGTATATAAGCATCTTCTTTTTCCTGATACAAATGATAAGTTAAGGCACTTAAAAGAATAAGACGATCATCTTTTGAATAGATGCCATCAACTGTTAATCCATAATCCTTTTCAAAAGTCTCTAATGCCTGAGTTGTCTGCTGAGAAAAATATCCATCCACACGGTCAATCTGATATCCCAATTCTTTCAACATCTCCTGCATATATTGAATATTATCATCAACCTGATCATATTGATAAGATTCTTTCATTTCCCCCATATGGAAATCTCCAATATCAGTATCCTCTATTGTGTAATCAGGTTCTAACCCTGTCCCATTGATCCATGTTCCATGGGGTGTTAACCACTTTTCATCAGTATATTTTAAAACAGATGAATTGGAAAGTGTCACCTGTGTTTGTGCTACTCCTTTTCCATAAGTCGTTTCTCCAACTAGCTGATAACCTAAATTATCTTTTAAAGATGCACTCAAAACTTCAGATGCACTGGCCGTCTGATTATCCACAAAAATATAACCATGTTCAAAAGTATATTTTTCCCTGTTTGTTGCCTTATATTCTTGTGTATTGCCATCTTTATCCTGCAGTGAGAAAAGAACTTGTCCTTGAGGTACAAATAAATCTAAAATCTGTTGGGCAGCATTTAGATATCCACCACCATTCCCTCTTAAATCAATAATAATATTTTGAATATTCTGTTCTTTCATTGTCTGTAAATGCTTTTCAATCACTTCATGAATATTTTCACCAAATGTCACAATACGTAAATAACCTACATTTTGTTGATTAATTTTTTGAATCGAAAAAGCCACAGAAGTATCTACACTTCCTCTTGTTGCTGTAATTTCCCGACTCTTTCCATCTCTTAAAATACGTAAAGTCACCTGACTCTGACTTTCTCCCTGAATCACTTCTTTTACCTTATCAGCTGTATAGCCAGCAACCGATGTTCCTTCTACATGTGTAATCACATCACCATTAAGCAATCCCGCTTTTTGTGCTGGTGTATCCTGATAAACATCTAAAACGATGGCACCATCTTCAACCATAGTAAAAGTCACTCCAATACCATCAAAAGCCCCATTAATCGTTGTAGCCAGTTCTTGAGATTCTTCAACTGATAAATAAGAAGAATAAGGATCACCTAGAGCTGCTACCATACCTCTTAACATACGCTGTTGAAGAGACTCCTGACTTTCGCTGGTATCAAGAAAATCACTTTCAATGATTTGCGCAATCTCATTATACACATTACTATCACTGCCCATATAACCCGGAAGCTGGAAACCACGGATGAAATATCCTCCTACACCACCAACAACAAGGCAAAATACACATAAAAGAATATAAGCAGGTCCTTTTTTTAATTTTCTTTTCTTTTTCTGTTCTTGTTCAAATTGAAAATCGTCCATAAACACACCTCGTTTTTTATTCTATCATAGATGACAATCATTTTTAACTCACAAGTCCATTTATTTGACATCAAATAAAGAAAAGCAATCCTAAGACTGCTTTTTTAAAAAATCTTGAATACATTGTTGAGTTTCATCACTAATAATATGTTCAATACGACATGCATCTTCCTCAGCCTGTTTTTCACTCACACCAATAGAAATGAGAAAAGCAGTCAAAATCTGATGACGATTATATACTTTTTCAGCAATACGACGTCCTTCATCTGTAAAGTCAATATATCCTTTATCATCTACAACAATTAAATGAGATTCCTTTAATAATTTAATTGCGCGAGAAACACTAGGTTTCGAAAAATCCATTGTATGTGCAATATCAATGGAACGAACATATTCATTTTTATTTTTCAAAATTAAAATTGTCTCTAAATACATTTCACCTGATTCGTGTAAGTCCATTTTTGTCACCTCATATCAATTAATATCATTATATCACATTTTATTAGCCTAATGCTACATCTAAAATCATCATTAATACAAAACCAATCGCAAAACCAATTGTGGCAATATTTGTATGATCACCCTGAGATCCTTCAGGAATCAATTCTTCCACCACAACATAAGCCATAGCTCCTGCCGCAAAAGATAACAGATATGGCAAAAGGGGAATCATAAACTGAGATAATAACAATGTCAGCAAGGCTCCGATAGGTTCAACAATTCCTGATAATGTTCCATACATAAAGGCTTTTGTCTTGGAAACACCTTCACTTTTGAGTGGCATTGAAATAATCGCCCCTTCAGGAAAATTTTGAATTGCAATTCCTAAAGACAAAGCGACTGCTCCAGCCAATGAAACATCCGTATTTCCCATCAATGCTCCAGCAAACACAACACCTACAGCCATTCCCTCAGGAAAGTTATGCATTGTGACTGCTAAAATTAACATTGTCGTACGCTGTAAATGTGATTTTCTTCCCTCAACTTGATGATCAAGATGCATATGAGGAATTGTACGATCTAAAAACAAAAGAAAGAAAATTCCTAATAAAAATCCAACTGCTGCTGGCATAAATGATAATTTCCCTAAATTTTCAGACATATCTATTGCAGGAATCAAAAGTGACCAGACTGAAGCCGCAATCATCACTCCTGATGCAAACCCCAGTAATATTTTCTGGACACGTCCATCCATTTTTTGACGCATAAAGAAAACACAGGCTGAACCTAACATTGTTCCTAAAAAAGGAATCAAAATTCCAATCCAAACAGATGTATTCATTTTATCACACCTCTTTTCTTTATGCCCTATCTTACTATATATCTTTCCATCTTTCAAAAAATATGATAAAAAAACTCATAAAACCACAAAAATGAATTTTAAAGCATAAAAAAAGCCGGGAATACAATGTATTCCCAGAGGCTCTTTTCTAAATTATTTAGTTAATTCAGCGAAATATTTAATAGTTCTAACCATGTTAGAAGTATAAGAATTTTCGTTGTCATACCAAGCAACAGTTTGAACTTCAGTAGTTCCGTTATCTAATGCTTTAACCATAGTTTGAGTTGCATCAAATAATGAACCATAAGTCATTCCGATAATATCTGAAGATACTAATTGTTCTTCAGTGTATCCAAATGATGGAGTTACAGCTGCTTTCATAGCTGCGTTAACTTGTTCTACAGTAACTTCACCTTCAACAACTGAAGTTAAGATAGTTGTAGATCCTGTAGGAACAGGTACACGTTGAGCAGAACCGATTAATTTTCCATTTAATTCAGGGATAACTAAACCGATAGCTTTAGCAGCTCCAGTTGAGTTAGGCACGATATTTACTGCAGCAGCACGTGCTCTTCTTAAGTCACCTTTTCTATGAGGTCCATCTAATACCATTTGGTCACCAGTATAAGCATGTACTGTTAACATGATACCAGATTTGATTGGTGCTAATTTGTTTAATGCATTAGCCATAGGTGCTAAACAGTTAGTTGTACAAGATGCAGCTGAAATGATTGTATCATCAGCAGATAATGTTCCTTCGTTTACTCCGAATACAACAGTTGGTAAATCATTTCCAGCTGGTGCAGAAATAACAACTTTTTTAGCTCCTGCATCAATATGAGCTTGAGATTTTGCTTTAGAAGTATAGAAACCTGTACATTCTAAGACTACATCTACTCCTAATTCTCCCCAAGGTAATTTAGAAGCATCTGCTTCTTTGTAGATTTCGATTTCTTTTCCATCTACTACGATTGAAGATTCTTTAGCTTCTACTGTATCAGCTAAAGCATATTTACCTTGAGCTGAATCATATTTTAATAAGTGTGCTAACATTTTAGGATCTGTTAAGTCGTTGATTGCAACAACTTCATATCCTTCAGCTCCAAACATTTGTCTAAATGCTAGACGTCCAATACGTCCAAAACCGTTAATTGCTACTTTTACTGCCATTTTTATGACATCCTCCTTACTAATAATTTATGTCTATATTATAGTCCACAAACTCAAATAAATCAATAAAAGTTAAGCCGTTTATATAAATTTTTTCACATGGAAGAGATTACATTTCTTATTTCTGGAATTCTTAACCATTTATTAACATAAATCAAAAATTTTTTTCAGTGAATATTTCTTTGAAATCTCTCTATAATGAATTATGGAGGTAACTTTATGCATTTTATACCCACTGTCATTTTAAAAAGAAATTCAAAAGAATATGCCTATGATATTTTTTCCAGACTGTTGGAAGATCGTATCATTATGCTATGTGGAGAGATCAATGATGAAATGGCCAGTTCCATAGTCAGTCAGCTATTATACTTAGAATCACTAGATGCACATGCTGATATTGATATGTACATCAACTCTCCTGGAGGCAGTGTTTCTGCTGGCCTTGCCATTTTTGATACCATGAATTTTGTCAAATGCGATGTTTCTACCATCAGCATTGGGCTTTCTGCCAGCATGGGCGCTTTTTTATTGGCTGCCGGTCAAAAAGGAAAACGATATGCACTGGAAAATAGTGAAATCATGATTCATCAGCCTTTAGGCGGGATACAGGGGCAAGCCAGTGACATTGAAATTTCGAGTCGTCATATTCTCAAACAAAAAGAAAAACTCAACCGTCTTTTATCCCATATGACAGATCAGCCCTTAAGAAAGATTAAGAAGGATACTGATCGTGATTATTTTATGAGTGCCTATGATGCTCTAAATTATGGTCTGATTGATGAAGTTTTAAAAAACAATCAAGGATGAATTGATGATCCTTGATTGTTTTTTTTCATATTCACTTCAAGATAGCCTTCTTTTATATCAAAATGCGAAATCGGTAAATCAATAGCGTATTTAATTTGATCCTGTCCCCATTGAACATGAGAATCTTTAATGAAAGATTTTAAAAAACTCATGATTGGAAATTGTAAAAATAAATATTCTACTTTTCCTTCAAGATGTTCAACAATCAAAGTACGATTCATATATTGAAGCTGAAACTGACATGATAAATCAACATGATATTGATTGTAATTGAGCACTGATGCCAGCACAATTTTATTTTGAACAATTTTTAAATGAAATTCTTCAACTGAAACATCATATTTTTTTAAAACAGGTAGTAAAACAAACTCTAGCGCTATCTGCACTTCTTCTTCTGTTAAAATCATTCTATCACCCATATATTATATGAATGATTTCATCAGATATGTTCGATTTCATAAACAGGATATTTTTCAAAAATATCAAAAGCTTCAAAATATTGATTTTCCATTGGAATCCATCGCCCCAAAAAATCATCTATCTTTTCAGGATTACGTTTCATTAAGCGTTCTTTTTGTAGTGATGGTGATATTTTTAAGACAATCACATCACTATAATACTCCTGTAAAGCAGGATGCAGAGCATAACTGCCTTCAATAATATTAAAAGGATGATAAGGTATGTCAATAGCCTTTTGAAGTGTCATTGTCTGACAATCAAAACGTTGATAGTGAACTGTTTGCTGAGAAACTAAAGGTTTTAAAACTGTTTCTAAAAAGCGTTCATAATGAACATTACCTCCAGGCTCAGACAATCTCTGAGGCGTACGTAATTCTGGTGGTAAAAAGAAGTCATCCATATGAAAAAGATGTCCACCCAGCTCTTGATGCAAAGTCGAAGCCAAGGTACTCTTACCACTTCCACACATGCCATCAATAGCCAAAAGAAATGAAGGCTTTTGACTCAGTTTTTCAATCCATTCATCACGTTCCATTTAACCATCTCCTTTTTGATTTTGACTTTTCACTAAAATAAATGTTGATAACAAGACCAGTAAACTCCCAATTATTTTATAAAGAGTTAAACTTTCTCCTAACCAGATGACACCAAATATCAGACTTGTGATAGGCTCTAAAGTTGATAAAATGGCCGTGAGAGAAGCACCTAGACAATAAATCCCCTTTTGTAGTAAAATAACACCAATCAAAGATGTCAACACAGCGACAATAGCTGATAACAGATAACCTCCAGCACTCATCACAGAAAGTCTTCCCATGATTGCTGCCAAAAGAAAAATAACAATACTATTCATCAAAACCAAATAAAAATTAAAAACATAAGGACTGATATAGCGGATAGAAGAATGATCCATACCTACCATATAATAGGCAAAAAAGACACCTGACAGCACTGCCAGAACAATTCCCGTTAATGATGAAGCAGATGCATCAATAAAAAACGTTATACCTACAATAGCTAAAATCAGACATAAAATCTGTTGACGATTTAATTTTTGTTGATATAACAAAAAATTCATCAAACAGACAAAAAGCGGATATAAAAAATGTAAAACTGTCGCACTGCCAACACCGATATATTCATAGGAAGAATATAACATCACAATCGTTAACGTATTCCCAAAGAAGCCAACTTTAAAAACATCTCTCATTTGTATACGTGTCAGTTTTAAAGACTTTCCCTGATAAAGAACAATAAACAGAAATAAAGGCAAAACAAATAGATGTCTTAAAAAAGCCAATTGAATTCCATTATTACCCATCGCATAAGTCAGTTTTCCAATAGCTGGCGTAATACCAAAAATAACAGTCGCAATAACTGTAAAGATCATCCCTCTTTGTTTAGTACTCATTAAAAATTTCCCTCAACTTCTGATGATCATGTGTATATTCTAAAGCCAACATTAATAAAACTCTCGCTTTTTGTGGTGTTAAAGTATTTCCTGGTATACAACAATGATGGGGATCAAAAATATCATCATCAAAAACAATACCCTGGGCAACACGAGAACATCTGACAAAGACAATACCTTGTTTTGTTAAATCTTCAATCGTTTGTAGCCATTCCTGACTATAATTACCACTCCCTGACCCCGTCAGAATAATACCCTGATGATTTTGAGCAAGTGCATAAAGAATTTCACAGCTGGCTCCCGCATAAAAATAAGCAATACCTACAGCTGGTAAATCATATAACGTCTGTTTGGAAAACAAAGAATTAATCGTATGGATTTTAAATGTTTTAGAAAAGAAATAGACTTCATGATCTTGCATATATCCTAAACAACCAAATGATTTCTGCTCAAAAGCATCAATTTTAAAATTATTAACCTTCTGAATATCTCGTCCAGAATAGATGGTACTTGAAAACAGACACATAACCCCTTGTCCAACAGCATCATCATGCGCAGCCAGACAGACTGCCTGATACAAATTATAAGGTCCATCAGCACTGGTTGCTGTGGCAGGACGCATAGCCCCCGTCATGACCACAGGTTTACTTGTATGTAATGTTAAATTTAAAAAATAAGCTGTTTCGTCTAAAGTATCTGTTCCATGGGTCACAACAACACCATCAATTTCATCATCCTGTAAAATCTGATTTATATAATTAGATAAAACCAGCCATCGCTGTGGTGACATTTCATTGCTGTCAATATTCATCAGCTGATATTCTCGAATATGAGCAATTTCCTGAAGCATTGGGATAGAACGAATAATGTCTTTGACATCAATCTCCCCAGCATGATAGGACACAGCTTTTCCAGTCTGTCCTGTTCCTGCTATCGTTCCTCCCGTTGCAACTATAGCTATCGTTTTCACAATTTTCACTCTCCTCAATCACACTAGAGACATTCTATCATTTTCCTTTCTTCACCACAATAAAAATAAGACCATTTTTCAATGGTCTAGACAATTTCCTGAATCAGACAGTTATTCTCTAAAATAGGTTTAAACTGATTACACACTTCCTTACTGGTTCTTCGAGAAATCTCATTAAGTAAAACAGGCGCAAATTCGTTATCAAATAATGGATAAGGATTATCTTTAATAATATGCAAAATAATTTTCAAGTCACCTTCCTGCATGATAATCTGATTCTTTTGGCAGATGCGCTGGAAAGTTTGCATTGTAATTTGTTGTAAACGATGATTCATATAATAAACATTCAACATTTTTGACCTCCTTAATTTCATTTTTTCTTATCTTTATTATATGAGTGTCTTTTTCAATTATGTTGAATATCTGCTCTTATATTGACAATACACTCTTTTCTTCCTATCATAGAAAAAGGAGGAATTTTTATGGATCATCAATTAACCCAGGGGTCTATCACAAAATCCCTGATTTTCTTTGCATTACCTATGATTATAGGTAATATGCTCCAACAATTTTATAATGTGGCTGATACACTGATCGTCGGACAATTCTTAGGTTCCAATGCCTTAGCAGCTGTTGGTTCTTCTTTTACCTTAATGACATTTTTAACATCCATTATTTTAGGTTTATGTATGGGAAGTGGCATTTTATTTTCCATGTATTATGGTGGACATCAGATTGATAAAATGAAAACATCTTTCTTTGTTTCCTTTATTGGTATTATGATTTTTGCGATTGTCTTAGAAATTTTATGCCTTGTCTGTATTCATCCCATTTTACATTTTATGAATATCCCTCAAGATATCTATCAACAAAGTTATGATTACTTATTTATTATCTTTATTGGGTTCTTTTTTACATTTTTATATAACTATTTTGCCTCATTGCTTCGCGCTCTAGGAAACTCTAAAGTCCCACTCTATTTTTTAGCTGTCGCAACAGTTGTGAATGTGTTTTTAGATATTTATTTGATTGTCGCATTTCATATGGGAGTCAGTGGTGCTGCACTGGCAACGATTATAGCTCAGGCGATGAGTGGTTTTGGTATCATGATTTATGTTTTTATCAAACAAAAAGATCTTTTACCACAACCAGAACATTGTCGTTTTGATAAAGATATCATCAAAAAAATCAAAGATTATTCATTATTAACATGTATCCAGCAGTCTGTCATGAATTTTGGCATCCTAATGATTCAAGGCTTAGTCAACAGCTTTGGTGTCATCACCATGTCAGCCTTTGCCGCAGCAGTTAAGATTGATTCTTTTGCTTATATGCCTGTACAGGATTTTGGTAATGCCTTTTCTACTTTTATTGCTCAAAACCAAGGTGCCAACTTACCAGAACGTATTCATAAAGGTCTCAAATCAGCTATCTTGATTTCTGGAATTTTCTGTATTTTCATTTCTCTTGTTGTCTATATTTTTGCGCCATCACTCATGCTGATCTTCATTCATCCTGAAGAAGTTGAAATCATTCGTCAAGGTGTCGAATATTTACAAATTGAGGGAATGTGCTATGTAGGTATTGGATGCTTATTTTTACTTTATGGTTATTATCGCGGTGTTGGAAAACCTGGTATTTCTGTTGTTTTAACAATTGCGTCTTTAGGAACAAGAGTCGTTTTGGCCTATCTCTTTGCGCCAGTCTTTGGAACAGTGGCCATTTGGTGGGCTATTCCTATTGGCTGGTTCTTAGCAGATACTATTGGCATTATTTATGGATTCAAAAAAGAAAACTGGGCATTCAAAAAAATCGATATCTCTGAAACAGGGAAATAATATCAACTGATTATTTCCTTGTTTTTATATTCTTTCAAAACAATTGAAATATGTTCATATCAGATCATCTTTATCATTATCAAATAATTATTAAAAAATTCACAATTTTCATAGAAGAATAGTATATAATGTTGATATAGGAGGAAAAGATTATGATATTAATAATAGTAGGTGTTCTCATTATTGTTTTAGTGTTATATGTCATTGTCTCATATAATGCCTTAGTGAGAGAAAAAAATAAAGTCAAAACAAATTGGGCACAAATTGATGTTGTCTTAAAAAGACGTGCTGATTTGATTCCTAATTTAGTTGAAACTGTCAAAGGTTATGCTAAACACGAAAAGGAAACTTTGGACAGTGTCATGGAAGCCAGAAACACATATATGAATGCTTCTATTCCAAGTGAACAGATGGAAGCAGCTGGAGAGTTGACACAGGCTTTAAATAAAATTATGGCCATTAGTGAAGCCTATCCTGATTTAAAGGCCAATGCAAACTTTGTCAGTTTACAAAATGAATTGACACAAACGGAAGATAAAATCAGTTTTGCTAGACAATTCTATAATGATTCCGTTTATAGTTATACAAATAAGTTAGAGATGTTCCCTTCTAGTCTTATTGCTAGTCTATTCCATTTTGAAAGATTTGATTATTTTGAAATCAATGAAAATGATAAAGACATTCCTGAGGTGAAATTTTAATATGAAGAAGAAAATATGTCTGATATTTTCTTTATTGTTCATTCTTATACCATCATTATCTATTTGTGTTTATGGCGCTGATGCCAATTTAAAGGATATCTCGATTCAGGCGACTTTAAATAATGATGGAAGTGCACATGTACAGGAAATCTGGGATATAGATATTGATGAGGGAACAGAAATTTATAAAGTTTTTGATAATATGGGAGATTCTCATATATCGAATTTCAGCGTTGTAGATGATCAAGGTCATCGTTACAAAAATGTTGGTCAATGGGATGTTGATTGGGATAAAGAAGACAAAGATGGAAAATGTGGAATCATTCAAGATGGTGATCGTTATGAACTTTGTTTTGGAATTGGTGAATATGGTCGTAGAACTTACACCTTTGAATATGATATAGCCAATTTTGTTCAACAATATCAAGACACACAAGGATTTAACTATGCTTTCTTTTCAGAAATGGAATTAGAGCCTCAACATGTTAAGATTACGCTTTCATCATCACATGATTTCAATAAAAACAATGCAAAAATCTGGGCCTTTGGATATCAGGGTGTTGTCTACTTTGATAATGGTGATGTCATTATGGAAACACAAAGTGCAGTACCAGAAGGTGCCAAGATGCAATTATTAATGCAGATTGATAATGAAACATTTTCTAATGCACATCCCAATGATCAATCTTTTGAAAAGATATTGGAAGATGCCATAGATGGCAGTGAATACGAAGAAGAATTTTATGACCAGGGAGATTATTATCAATCTTTTATGTACAAAGATAATACCGCGTTGATTATCGCTGTTGTTTTTGGGGTTATAGGATTGATTGGTGTTGTTGTCATCGTTTTAATCGTTGCTTATACAAAGGGACGTGTTGCATTCCAGTTTAATGATCATATTCCATTGAATAAACAACCACCAATGTTTAGAGATATTCCTTGTCATAAAGATTTATTTCAATTCTATTATTATGCTAAAAAAATAGGGTTGATTAGCAATCAAGATCGTGATGGTCTCATAGCTGCTATTCTATTAAGATGGATTAAAGAAAACTATATTGAATTTCAAAAAGAAGAAGTTAAACAATTCCTCTTCTTTAAAAAAGAAGGCTATTCAGTAGAGCTTGATAAAGATATTCCTATTACACATCCATTAGAGAAAAAATTATTCCAATTTTTTAAACAGGCAGCTGGTTCAAATCAATTATTAGAAACAGATGAGTTTGAATCATGGTGCAAAAAGAATTACGAAAAAATTGATGAATGGTTTGAAAGCATTGATGAATATGTTGAAAATGAGCTAAGAGAGCAGCATTTATTAACATTAGAAACAACATATACATCATTTTTAAAAATCAGATTCTCTCATAGTACAGATACTTATGATGCATCTATTAGAGAAGAAATGGAACATATTATAGGCTTAAAAAACTTCTTAGAGGAAATGAGTCTAATTGATGAAAAAGAAGTCATTGAAGTCAAGTTATGGGAAGAATATCTTATTTTTGCTTCCATTTTACAGATAGCTGATAAAGTTCAGGAACAATTAGGAAGATTATGTCCAAACTTCAATGAACAATCACAGCTAGATACAATCTATACAATGCATATGGTTTATATGTTCTCACACAATAGTATGAAAGCTTCACATGAAGCTTCTATAGCTGCAAGTGGTGGTGGCGGTTCATCATCATTTGGAGGCGGCGGAGGTGGCTTCTCCGGTGGTGGCGGAGGCGGTGTCCGCTAAAATGAAAACATGACTTTGAAATGAAGTCATGTTTTTTATATTTTCGGTTCATTCATATATTGAATATATTCTTTTCCCCACTCTTCTAAACTATCTAATACTGGTAAAAATTTCTTTCCAATATCACTTAAACTGTATTCAACCTTTGGTGGGACCTGAGGAAATTCCTTACGAATAATCAACCCATCTTTTTCCATTTTCTTTAGTTGCTTTGATAAAGTCGCATGTGTCATATGTGGCATCAGTTTTAACAACTGATTAAAACGAATAGTGTCTTCACTCAGATAATGCATAATGAGAATAGACCATTTTCCCTGTAAAACTGATTGTGCAGTAAAATATGGACACTTTCCAAATCTTTCATCTTGCATAGTTCATCCCTCCATAGTATCCTTTTATATACTTAGTATATAAAAATATCGTACTTTTATTTTATATACTACAATGATATTATCATATTGTTCAAAGAGAGTAAAGAGGAGGTTATACAAATGAACAAATTACAAAAAATTGAAGATTATTTAAAACAAGTTGATTTTTTTACAGTTGCGACAATAGATGGTGATAGACCAAAATGTCGTCCATTAGCTTTTCATTTATTTTTAAATGAAAAATTATATTTTGGTGTAGGTTCTTTTAAAGATGTCTATAAACAATTAAAAGCAAATTCTCATATAGAAATCTGTGCTTGTAATGGAGAAGATTTTCTAAGATATTATGGTGATGCTGTTTTTGAAGAAGATGATACTATCGCAAATATGGTTCTTTCTCAAGCTCCAGCAATGCAGAAAATCTATAATGAACAAACAGGTTATAAACTATGTATTTTCCATTTAGAAAATGCAACAGTTCAATGGAGAACAAAGACTGGACTCACTGAAGAATATCATTTTTAATTTTAATAAAAAACGTAGTTCTATTTCACAGTTAAAAATGAAATATGAGCTACGTTTTTCTTATCTTAGATTAAAAGATATCAAAATCTGTAATGACAAAACCTTTATTTCATCAATCTATCTTTTTATACTCATTTTATTCAATCACAAACTCGGCATAATAAGCTTTTTCATCATAGTCACTACCACCACGAAAATCTTGTATTTCTTTACCAATGCGATATTCTCCTTGTGATAATGTCCCATAAAGATTAGTCCATTGAATATCCCACTGTGTTAAATTCTGTGTTTCAATGGTATAAGCTTCGTCTTGCCAGACAGGTTTTTCAGGTATTGAAAGTTCCTGCCATTGTCCATCTACTTTTTCTTCAAGCCAGTATTTTTCACCTGTTTGAAGCTCTCCTGTGATTTCTCCACCATTTTGACTACAAACTAATGTTAAACCTGTATTGCTTATATCTGTTGCTGATAAAACAATTCCCCAGCTATCATCAGTCTGAATCAACTCAACAGTTGTCTGATGATCTTTGGCTGTTTCATTGGCTTGCTGACATCCCATTAATAAACATGTTAATAAAGTCAAAGCCACCATTCTTTTGATTTTCATAAAAACCTCCTATTTAAATACACGTGTTGCTGTAATTGCTTTTTGCCACTGCTGATAATAATATGAAGCCTGCTTTTGATCCATTGCAGGATGATAAACACGAGAAATCTGATGATACTCTTTAATATCATGCTGACTCTTATAAAAACCTATCGCCAAACCAGCTAAATAAGCTGCTCCTAAAGCTGTTGTTTCTTTGACAGATGGCTGCAAAATATCAATATTTAAGATATCACTTTGAAACTGCATTAAAAATTCATTGGTTGTCGCCCCACCATCTACTGATAAACTATTTAAAGACATATCAGCTTCTTTTTTCATCACCTCAATAACATCACGACTCTGATAAGCAATAGACTCTAAAGCCGCACGTACCAGGTGATGCCTTGATGTGCCACGTGTCAATCCAAAGATTGTGCCTCTGACATCATCATCCCAATAAGGTGTTCCTAAGCCTACAAAAGCTGGAATCAGATAGACACCTTCATTATCTTTTAAAGTTTTCGCCATATCCGCTGTCTCTTTAACATGTGAAAATAACTGCAGACCATCTCTTAACCATTGCATGACACTTCCACCTACAAAAACAGAACCTTCTAAGGCATAAGTCACTTTCCCATTGATACCCCAGGCAATGGTTGTGAGTAAACCATTTTCTGAAGAAACTGGATGTTCACCCGTATTCATTAATAAGAAGCACCCTGTTCCATAAGTGTTTTTTATATCGCCAACTTCATAGCAGGCATGACCAAAAAGTGAAGCCTGCTGATCACCAGCCACACCACAAATAGGTGCTCTAAAATGCAATCCACTGAGCAATGTTTCATCACTATAACCATAAACACATGAAGACTCCTTGACTTCAGGTAACATGCTTTCAGGAATATCAAATAATGCTAATAAATCTTTGTCCCATTTTAAGTCATGAATATTATAAAGCAATGTTCTTGAAGCATTCGTATAATCAGTCGCATGGACTTTTCCACCTGTTAATTTCCATATCAGCCATGTATCAATCGTTCCAAATAATAAATTTTCCTTATTTTCGTATTCCGCATGATCTAAAATCCATCTGATTTTGCTGGCACTAAAATAAGGATTAATTAATAGTCCTGTCTTTTTTTGAATCATAGAACTATAACCTTGTTCAATCAAATCATCACAAATGTCCTTTGATTGTCGAGACTGCCAGACAATAGCATGATAAATTGGCTCTCCTGTTGTCTTATCCCAGACAACTGTTGTTTCTCTTTGATTAGTAATGCCAATAGCCTTAATTTGACAAGAGCGAATATTATGAATAGTAAATAATGATTGAACAACCTCAACAACAGAATTCCAGATTTCTATAGCGTCATGTTCTACCCAACCAGAATGGGGAAAATACTGTTGAAATTCTCTTTGTTCGATATACCTTAACTTTCCTTTCTGATCAAACAAGATTGCACGGGTACTTGTTGTGCCCTGATCAATAGCCAAAACAAATTCTTCCATATGTCCATCTCCTTTTTTCTATTATATCAAAAAAGGAACAATTATTGAAACTGTTCCTTCTTGACTCTTTTTAAAATTTCAATCGCAATCAACCCCGTTAAAATACCTGTTGGAATGGATGTAATAAGCAATGGAAAAACATAAAGCATAATAATTTGAGCTGACATCATAAAGGCAACCACTGCAACTTGTCCAATATTATGAAAAATGGCTGCAATAATAGATGTTGAAACCATTGGCAAATGAGTAAAACGATAAATGAGTGATAAAGCCAAACTGCTGACAAAGACACCACCACAGCTGATAAAGAATCCATTACTCATAAATGTTCCCATTAAAAGATTAGAAACCAAAACTCTAAAGATATTGACAATAAACATCTCCTTAATCCCATACAATTGAATCACAACCAAAGAAATAATATTGGCCAATCCTAATTTGGCTCCAGTCGGTAATGGCACTGGTATCATGGATTCAACCATATGTAAAACAATGGCAATAGCACTTAAAAGTGCCAAATAGACCATTTTTCTTGTTTTTTGATGACTCATAACTGACCTCTTTTCTCAATATAATCTAAGGCTATCTGTCTTAATGTCTGGTATTGTTGATAAACGTCCAATTGAATTGGATGTAAACGATCAAAAGAACGTTCTACCCAATGATATTTTTGAATATATTGAATACTTTCTATAAAATGCAAATCAAAAATAAAAGCAATATAAGATAGCCACATATCAATATGTGTTTTTCGATAAGGTGCATAAATCAGCTCCTGGTGTGAAAACTGCTGATAGATTTCAGGTGAAATATTCTCCTGATTCACTTCTTCAAGAGACACATAAAGAATGTTCTCTATTTTTTCTTCTTCCTTAACTCTAAAATTATCTAATTTATCAGCATCTCTAATCAAATGAATAAAAAGTAGCGTTCTTTCATCAAAGCCTTCTTCAATTTGATAACGATTATGCTGTTCAATCGCATGTTGAATAATCATATCATAACAATCATCGTCAATAAATTCTCTAATCAATCCATCTTGAAATAATAACTGACTGGAAAATAAAGCATGATCAATTGTTTTATAATCTGCAAAGCTTTGAAATCTCATCCATTGTTCAAAACGTCCAATATCATGCAATAAAGCAATCAGTGATGCCAAAGCTGTATCTTCTTTTGAAAGATGAAGTTGTTGACATAAATATTCACTACATTCCATGACTTTATATGTATGAATAACTTTAAGGCGAATGGAAGGAATATCCATGTCATAGTGACTGATATATTTCTGAAAGGCTTTTTGAGCTTTTAATAAATCAATCATAATGAATCGCCTCCAATAACATGTTCATCTGCTCAACGGGTATCTGTCCTGGCGCAGATGAAAGACCACCACTTGCAAAAGTCATAGCAGAACCTGTTAATTCTCCTGATATACGTGAAATCTTTCCCATTTCTCCCATGGACATTGTCACTAATGGTATATTTAATCTTTGTGACATTTCCATAGTCACTTCTAATAGACGTACAACATCTTTATAACGATGGGGCATAACTGCAATTTTGCCAATATCAGCACCTAAAATCTCCATGCATTCCAAATGCTTTTTCATTTCATGAACATCCGGTGTCTGATCAAAATCATGATAAGACATGATCACCTTAACATCATTTTGATGAGCTATTTTGACTAACTGACAGACCAAAACATTTCCACTCATCAATTCAATATCAACCATATCCACACTATGACTTTGACAGGCTGTTTCAATCAATTTGATGTATTCATGGTCTTCAAGTTGTAGCTGTCCTCCTTCTCTTAAAGAACGATATGTCAACAACAAAGGACGATTGGTCTGTTTTTTGATTTGTTGAAGAAGATTAAGGACCTGTTTTTTATCATGAATATTTTCATAGAAATCAATACGCAATTCTATCACGTCATATGTATACTTTTCATAAGATTGAATACGTTTTAAAATATTTTCTGTTGTTTTTTCTACGATTGGTAAACAAATTTTTGGTTTGCCTTCACCTATCTTCAATTGTCCTATTTGACATATTTTCATATTGTTCCTCCTGATGACAAGCTTTTAAAAACAATGTTATTTCCTGCATTGTTTCCAAAAAAGAATCTCTCAATAAAAAATGATTGCCATGTTTGATAATCTTTACGATACCATAAGGCAGTGATTCTCCAATCTTTAGTGTATCTATTTCTTTAATCATATCAAATTCACCAGCTAAAACAAGAACCGGTATTTTGATTTCTTGGAGTTGTTCGTATGCAATATGAGGTTGTGTTAACATCAGTTTATACAAACGAAAAGATAGTCTAGCTTTAGATTGATAGATAGAAAAAATCAATAAACATAATGCTTGTAAATAAAAAGTCAAACGATAAAGAGGTTTTATATAACAGGGCTGTGTATTCGCACTCAAACTCACAATATGTTTCAAACGCGAATCATTCATCCCAAGCAATAAAGCAACAATCGCACCATCACTAAAACCAATAACATCATAAGCTTCAAGTTCAAGATCATCAGCAATTTTCATGACATCTTTTTGCATCTGCGAATAAGACAGTTCACCTTGATGAACACTTTTCCCATGATAACGTGAATCCACACAGATACATTGATAATCTTCAGCTAAAATATTCACTGCTTTATCAAAAATATGATGGTCTTCCCCATTCCCATGTAATAGAAAAACTGGGAAACCTTCTCCTTTGATTGTATAATAGATTTCTTTCATGATCACAACTCACCTTTTTCTATTATAATCATTTTTCATTCATGAGTAAAATACTTTCTGCATATATGAAAAAAGCTGAATTATGATTCAGCTCCATTATTAATTATAATCATCTTCTACTAAACCATCATCAGCTTCATCTTCTGAAGAATCATCTTCATCATCCGCATAGATATCATTCATATCAATATGCACTTCATCAAACTTATGACGACTTCTTAAATCCCAACGATTTTCTCCTACAGTGATAAAACGTCCATCTAATGTAATATTTGTATAAAATAATGATTCGTTTTCATCTTTTTGTTCTTCATCAAATCCCTTGATTTCAGAAACTTCCTGCCATAATTTATAAAAATCTACTGGTTTTTTCTTTTTTGTCATTAAATCAAATGCAACATCTACCATTGAACTTTGTCTATAATCAATCATAATATCCTCCTACATTTTCTCTGGCGCTTCAACACCAATTAAATTTAATGCATTCTTTAAAGTAATCTGTGCCGCTTTTACCAATGCTAATCTCTGAGATGATAAGTCTAAATGACTTTCATCAATGACATAACAGTCATTATAGAACGAATGGAATAATTGCGCAAGTTTTTGAATATAATTTGCGATTTTATGTGGTGCTCTTGATTTTGCACTTTCAATCACTTCATTTCTAAACTCATTAATATGTTTCACTAGTTCAATTTCTTTTTCATGAACCAGCAATTCAAAATGATCAGCCACATCAATATGAGCTTGCTGTGCCTGTCTTTCAATAGAACACATTCTAGCATGAGCATATTGTGCATAATAAACAGGATTATCATTTGATTTTGATTTTGCTAAACCTAAGTCAAAATCAAATGGTGAGCTAGCTGCTTTAGAAACAAAGAAATAACGTGTTGCATCGACACCAATGTCTTCGATTAAATCTTTAATTGTGACAGCATTTCCTGTACGTTTACTCATCTTGACAACTTCGCCATTTTCAACCATACGTACCATCTGCATAATATCAATGCTCAACTGATCAGCATTATATCCTAAAGCCTGAATCGCTGCTTTCATACGTTGAATATATCCATGATGATCAGCCCCAAGCAAATCAACTAAATACTGATAACCACGATCCAGCTTATTTAAATGATATGCAATATCTGGTGTTAAATATGTATAACTTCCATCACTTTTAATTAACACACGGTCTTTATCATCACCAAATTCGCTAGATTTAAACCATAAAGCACCTTCACTTTCATAAGTATATCCCTGATCTTTTAACTTTTGAATAGTTGGTTCAATCTTATTATTTTCATATAATGATGTTTCACTAAACCAAACATCATGAACAACTCTAAATTCTTTTAAGATATCTTTAATTTTCTGTAATTCATGTTCTGTTCCGATTTTTCTAAAATAGGCAATCGCTTCCTGTTTAGGAACATTTAAGTATTTGTCTCCAAACTCAGCTTTCAAATCTTCAGCGATTTGAATAATATCAGGTCCATGATAACCATCTTCAGGTAACTTAGCTTCTATTCCAAAAGCCTGCTGATATCTGGCATATAAAGATAAAGCCAAATTTGTAATCTGATTACCTGCATCATTAATATAATATTCACTTGTCACATCATAGCCAGCAGCTTTCATAATACGACAAATACTGTCACCAACAGCTGCTCCTTTGGCGTGACCTAAATGAAGATCTCCTGTTGGATTAGCAGAAACGAATTCAATATTATATTTAACGCCACCACCAAAATCAGAATGACCAAAGTGATCTTGTTCTTTTAAAACTTCTTTAATAATAGAAGTCATCGCATCCTTTTTCAAAAATAAATTGATAAATCCTGGTCCAGCCATTTCAACATGTTCGATATGACCAGCTTCTAAATCTAATGCTTCAATAATTTCCTGGGCAATTTCACGTGGGTTTCTTCTTAAGACTTTTGTCAGCTGCATCGCAATATTTGTTGAATAATCACCATGTGCCTGATCCTTAGGAATTTCAATGACAATCTGTTCCACTGGGTAATCTTCTACAAACCCCAAATCGATGATTGCCTTTCTTAAAACATTTTTTAATGAAAGTTCTATTTTATTAACAGCCATAGTACCCTCCTTGTTCTTTTCATACTTTTAATACAATATCATATTTGACGATATAGTCAACATTTTTTCTACAATAATGGCGCAAATAATCGCAAAATAGCTTCATAAATTCCTCTAAAACGACGACTCTGTCCCTGTGTCACTTTCCTGCATAAAACAAGCGTCTGTTGGAAATCTTTATAAATATCTTCGATGACTGATTTTTGAGTCATTAAGACATTACATTCAAAATGTAAATAAAGACTGCGATAATCAAAATTGATTGTTCCAACTGTCGCAATTCTGCGATCACATAAAACCATTTTGGCATGTAAAAATCCTGGCTGGTATTCGTAAAATTCAACACCTTCCTTAATCAATGAATAATAATAAGATCGTGTAACATGATAGACATTTTGCTTATCTGGAATACCTGGTGTTAAAATTTGAATGCGAACCCCTTTGCGTCTAGCTAATAAAAAAGCTTTCATCATTGTTTCATCAATAATGAAATAAGGCGTCATAATCAAAATTTCTTCTTGCGCCTGATGAATCATATTCAAATACATGTTTTCACCCGTTTCTTCATGATCAACAGGTGAATCTCCATAAGCCACGACATAGCCATCATCTTGAATCGGCGGTAAAATTTGAGGACGATATGCCCAATAATCATGATCTTGATGTTTATAGGCATTCCATGTTGATAAAAACATTGTTGTCAGATTCCAGACACCTTCACCTTCTAAACGAATCCCTGTATCCTTCCAATGACCAAAACGGACTTTTGCATTGATATATTCATCTGCCAAATTAAAACCACCACTATATCCAATATAACCATCGATAATACAAATCTTGCGATGATCTCGATGGTTCATCGCAACAGAGACAAGTGGAATAAAGGGATTAAAAACAACACATTGAATGCCAAGTTTTTCCAGTTTCTTTTCAAAACGATAAGGCAGTGACGTGATGCTGCCAACATCATCGTAAATAAAACGAACTTCTACACCTTCTTGTACTTTTTGAGCAAGAATTTTTAAAATACTCTCAAACATTAATCCTTCAGAAACAATAAAATATTCCATAAAAATATATTTTTTCGCATTTCTGATATCTTTTAATAAATCCCTATAACAATAATCTCCTAGTGAATAATAACGACATTGCGTTCTTAAGTACGTTCCATATCCTAATTCTGAAAGATAAGTGATACCATCTTTTCTGGCATCTGGAATAGTTGAAGATGCATCACTTTCTAATAAATTATATGGGCTCATTTCATCTAAGACAGGCTGAAGAATACGACGAATCTTACGTGATGGCTTTTTATTACCAAATAATAGATATAACATGCCTCCAAATAACGGGAACAGCAATACAACAATAATCCAAGAAATCTTATAGGAAGGATTCTCATTTTTATTAACCAGCCATAAGACAACAATAAAACTGATAATTCTCATAAGTGGATGAATCCAGGCAGAGAGTGATAAGAGTTCTCTTCCTAAGGAAACCAGCAAAATGATTTGAAAACATATTAAAAAGCTAAAAATAAAAATACGATTCAGAAATATTTTTAAGATTTTCATAGCTCCTCCTCAAACTGATAGGGCATCATTGACAACATAATATAAACAGTAGATAGTAAACCATGATGATCATGGAGTTCATATTTCATTTTCATATTGTGTTCATTAGCTTCAAATTTAATCAATTTTGTTTTTAAAGCGACCTCACCATAAGGCAATTGATATTGATTCCAAAGCTCATGTTCTTTATGAAATCTCAGGAGTGATGATCCATGCTGGAGATGAATTTCTTGACGATCATAAGCAATTTGAATGGCTCCTTCAGGTGTTTGAAATTGAATGGTTGTTTGATCATCATAATGACATACACCTTTGGCTTTATATTCAATTGTCTGATGTTCATCATCTTGTTTAAAGACAGCTTTATAATGAATTTTCTTTGTTTGATACATATAAAATCACCGCTCTTATTATAACAAAATCAATTTCAGAAAGCCATGTTTTATTTCTGCCTTGGAAATCACGAAAACATTGAATATTTATAAAACATTAGGCAAAAATGAAAAAAGAAGGTGATGTGTATTGAAAAAAATAATCAAATGGTTAAGAAGAGTCATCATAGCTGGTTTTTTATTTATGATTGGTGTTTATACAATCAGTTATGTGATTGAAGCTCCAGATTTAAGTGGTGATCATATTATCAAAATGTATGATCAAAAACAGCAACTTTTTTATCAATCACAACAACAAAGTAATGATATCGCACTCAAAGATGTTTCACCCTATTTTTTAAAAGGAATTGTTGCGATTGAAGATCATCGTTTTTATGAACATCGTGGTTTTGATCCCATTGGTATCATTCGTGCTATAAAAGCCAATATAAGTGAAAATGGCAATGTGGAAGGAGCTAGTACGATTACACAACAGTATGCCAGACTGATGTTTTTAAATAATGAAAAAACCTGGTCAAGAAAAATTCAGGAAGCTTTTTTAGCAGTACGTTTAGAAACACATTATGATAAAAATACGATTTTACAGGGATATATCAATACGGTTTATTTTGGACATGGTATCTATGGTATTAAAAATGCCAGTCTTTATTATTTTCATAAGAAACCAGCTGATTTAGATTTAAATGAAGCGAGTATGTTGGCTGGAGTGATTAATGGACCTGAATATTATTCGCCATTTAAAGATGAAAAAGCAGCTAAAGAAAGACAAAAAGTGGTTTTGGATGCAATGGTGTCTGAAAAACAAATCACCCAAAAAGAAGCTGATTTAGCTTATCAGACCCCTTTCCAATTAAATGAAAATCCTTCTACAACAATTCAATGTGCTTATCCTTATTATAGAGATACTGTCATTAGTGAACTCAAAGATCTTGGTTTCTATAAAGAAGAATATGTCAGTCAGGGACTCAATGTCCAAACAACTTTAGATACAGACATTCAAGATCAGCTCAATGAAACTGTTGCGAAAGAAATGAAAGACCGCGATGAACTAGAAGTATCCAGCATTATTTTAGATAGTCAAAGTTCGGGTGTTCTTGCTTTGATTGGAGGTAAAGATTATGCTTCTTCTCAATTCAATCGTGCTACTCAGGCTTCCCGACAGGTCGGTTCAAGCATTAAACCATTGTTATATTATATTGCCTTGGAAAATGGCTTTACTCCCACAACCAAGTTCAAAAGTGAAGCCACGACTTTTCAATTAGCCAATGGCGAAACTTACACACCCACAAATTTCAATCAGAAATATGCCAATCAAGACATTACAATGGCTCAGGCTATCGCTGTAAGTGATAATATCTATGCTGTTAAAACACATCTCTTTTTAGGTGAACAGGCTCTCGTCAATACGCTATCACAATTTGGTTATCAGCATATTTCGCCACATCCATCTTTAGCTCTAGGAACACTGAATACCAATGTCTATGATTTTTCTGCTATTTATACAACACTAGCTCATGCAGGCATTTATAATCAAACCCATACCATTACAAAAATTACCAATAATGATGGTGATGTGCTCTATGAATATCAACCACAAAATAAACAGCTCCTCAATCAGGACAGCTGTTTAATGATCAGTCAACTGTTAACGAGCCCATTTGAAAAAGCTTTTCAATCTTATGCAACACCAACAATGATCAACTATCCCACAGAAGCAACTTTCGCTGCCAAAACAGGTTCTACTCCCTATGATTCTTTGTGTGCTGGTTATAATCCCAAATATACGATTTTAAGCTGGTGTGGCTATGATGATAACCGTGAAATGAATATGACTTCTGATACAAGAATTCCCAAAGTCATTTTTCAGACTATGGCTAATGCCTTGCAAAAGGAGAATCTGTGGTATGAACCCACTTCATCTCTGCAACAAATTCCTATTAATCCTATCAGTGGTGAATACCAGGAAAATGGTCTTGTCTACTGGTTTAAAAGCAGCTAAAAAATTATAGAATAGGTTCTATTTCTCATCAAAAAACACAATGATTTTCTATTTACATATTTTGGGGAGTATGTTAATATAATGGCAATGAGGGAGTAGTCTCACAATATGTGTGATGTTATCAACAATCGCGAATAATTTATTATTCTGGTACATCTTAAAGACAAGACTCGTTAAAGAATAAGAAATCTTTAGCGAACTTGTCTTTTTTGTTTGTTGAAGATGATGAATGGAGGAAAAACAATGTATTATCAAAAAAGTATTGAAGAAACATTAAAAGAATGTCAAACAACAGTCAATGGTTTATCTAACCAGGAAGCATCTGCAAGATTAGAAAAGTATGGAAAAAATGAATTGGCTGAAAAGAAAAAAGAAAATCCGTTAATGATTTTCTTAAAACAGTTTCAGGATTTATTAGTTATTATTTTGATTATTGCTGCGATTATTTCTGGTTTAAGCGGACAATTGGAAAGTACGCTTGTTATTGTGATCGTTATTGTCATTAATGCTATTTTAGGAACTGTTCAAACACTCAAAGCAGAAAAATCATTAGAAAGTTTGAAAAAGCTTTCTATTCCTAAAGTCAAAGTCATTCGTGATGGTCAATTATGTGAACTCAATTCCAATGAATTAACAATTGGTGATATTGTTCAAATTGAAGCTGGAGATGTTGTCAGTGGTGATGGACGTATTATTGAATCAGCTTCATTACAAATCAACGAAAGTGCTCTAACAGGTGAAGTTGACAGTGTGGATAAAACAACTGATATCATTGATCATGAAGTTATTGTTGGTGATCAAAAAAACATGGCTTTTTCTGGCAGCCTGGTTACAAATGGGACAGGTCGTTATGTTGTCACAAGTATTGGTATGAATACGGAAATCGGAAAAATTGCTTCAATGTTAAATGAAGCCAAAGATCGTAAAACACCATTACAAAAAAGCTTAGATGATTTCAGTGGAAAATTATCTGTAGCTATCATGTTCATTTGTGCGCTTGTTTTAGCATTAAATATTTTCTTAGCACATGAGTCCTTACTTGATGCTTTAATGATTGCAGTTGCCTTAGCTGTTGCTGCTATTCCAGAAGCTTTAAGTTCTATAGTGACTATTGTTTTATCAATGAGTACACAAAAGATGGTCAAAGAAAATGCCATCATTAAAAACTTAAATTCAGTAGAAAGCTTAGGTTGTGTTTCTGTTATCTGTAGTGATAAAACAGGAACATTGACACAAAACAAAATGACACCTCAAACAATCTTTTTAAACAACAAATTATTACAAATTAATGATTTAGATAGTCATAATCATGATCACAATGTTTTATTAAAAGCTTGTTTATTATGTAATAATGCTGTTATCAATGGAGAACAAAGAATTGGAGATCCAACTGAGTTAGCTTTAATTGATTTGGTTCATCTTCATACTCAAAACAATCCAGAATTTGAAAACACAGCAGTTCGTCAAAATGAGTTACCATTTGATTCAGATCGTAAATTAATGAGTGTCTCTTCTTTAAATCATTTATATACGAAAGGTGCTCCAGATGTCATTTTACAAAGATGTACATCAATTCTTATCAATGGACACAAAGAAGCTTTAACAGAACGTTATAAAAATGAAATCCTTCAACAAAATCAAAATTATGCAAATGAAGGATTACGTGTCTTAGGTTTTGCCTATAAAGATTTAGATAAAAAAGAGATTCAATTAGATGATGAAAATGATTTAACATTTGTTGGTCTTGTTTCTTTAATGGATCCACCAAGACCTGAAAGTGCTGACGCTGTTGCCAAATGTAAAATGGCAGGAATCAAACCTATTATGATTACTGGTGACCATGTTGTCACTGCCAGAAGTATCGCTAAAAAAATTGGTATTTATGAAGATGGTGACTTATCTATTGATGGTCAGCAATTAAATCAAATGAGCGATGAAGAGCTTGATCAAAAATTAACACATATCAGTGTTTATGCTCGTGTTGCGCCAGAACATAAAATTCGTATTGTCAAAGCATGGCAAAAACGTGGCGATATCGTTGCTATGACGGGTGATGGTGTCAATGATGCTCCAGCCTTAAAACAAAGTGATATCGGTGTTGCCATGGGAATTACAGGTACAGAAGTGTCTAAAGATGCTGCAAACATGATCTTAACAGATGATAACTTCTCAACAATTGTCAAAGCAGTTATTACTGGACGTAATGTCTATCGTAATATCAAAAACTCTATCAACTACCTGTTATCAGGAAACTTTGCTGGTATTATCTGCGTCTTTATTGCATCATTACTGCTCTTACCAACACCATTCTATCCAGTTCATTTGTTATTTATGAACCTGATTACAGATTCACTTCCTGCGATTGCCATTGGAATGGAAGCAGGACGTAATGATGTCTTAAAAGAAAAGCCACGTAAATCAGATGATTCTATTCTTAACAAAGCCACATTTATGCAAATAGGCTTTGAAGGTATTGTCATTGCTATATGTACAATGTGTTCTTATTTAACTGGTTTAAAAGGTGATCTATTAACAGCTTCAACAATGGCATTTGCTACAATTTGTTTAGCTCGTTTATTACATGGATTCAACTGTCGTAGTAACCAACCACTTTCAAAGATTGGACTTTTCTCAAATCAATCAAGTATTATTGCATTCCTGATTGGATTTGCATTATTACACTTTATCTTATTTGTTCCAGCAATGCATGGACTCTTCTTAATCCATACGATTTCAATCACACAATTACTTGTTATCTATGGTTTTGCACTTCTTCCAACAATTATTATTCAAGCAAGAAAAATGCTTACAAAATAAAGCAAGTCACACGACTTGCTTTTTATTATGATTCCAATTGTTTTAAAACACTTTCAACTAAAGTACATGCTGGACAATCACAATAGCGAGCACCTTGATCTTGAATTTCCTGACCATGTGCAACAATACCTTTAGTGGATAAATCCAACGAGAACCAAAGCATGAGATTAGACCTCTCAGAACAAATGGTTTGTCGGGTTAGGCCATATATAATAAAGCTTCCATAGTTGAAACCAAGTCTTGTGGTTCCAAAAAACATTCAGGTTGCCATTCCTGTTTTTTCCAGATATTCGGCAAGAGATAAATATGATAGATTGTCTATCCACTAGACATTTTAAAAAATAGGATTAAAATTTCACTTTCTCCATCTAAAATCATTTTGAATACTATTTATATATAGAAAAACTTTTTATAACATCTCTCACTCGTCAAAGCATCATAGACATCTGCTAAAGAAACCATTCGTGAATGAACCTTCATATTTTCAAACTCTTCAGAAATTAAAAGTGTCGGCTTATTTAAGATATCATCAGGAATATAAATTTTCCAATATCATGTAAAAACAATGCCATGAGCATCAATAAGATATCCTGCTGTGTCATGATATAAGATGTTTTTTGCTTTGATAATGGCTACAACAATTTTTCTGTAATCATAAGGATATGAACAATATGCAGTTCACTGCCCCTTCCATTTCTAAACTCAACGATATAACTTAACACTGAGATCAAGAATGGCTAAGCTTTTCTTTAGGGTAAATCGCTTAGCTACAAAACATTTAAGCTGTTTTTGCTTAGAATAAAATGTAATCACATTACAAACACGTTTTCTCACAATATTAACCTGAAAAAGGTCTATTGATAAAATCACTGGTTCCAAGATCATCAACACGTGCGATAGATTGTCCAGAATTTTCTGATGAAATGATAATGACAGGGATATCATGAATCCACTGATACTTGTTCATATATCAAAACTTCAAAACCATTTATATCTGGCATGACAAGATCCAACAAAATCAAAGATAATGAAGAGAGATACTGTTATGGCCCGATCCCCATTTTCAATCAATGAATTTCATAATCATCTTCTAATATATCTTTTCTCCATTTTATCACCTATTATTTTTTATTATACATGAGAGGGCCTCATTAAAAACATTCACTTCTCCATCAAAAATCTTTCTTCCATTTCAATATAACCCCATATATTCTTTAAAAAATCAAATACTGACTATGAAACCTTTTGAAAAAAACAAGGAGAATTAGAAACAACATTTCCTAATTCTCCTTCATATCATATGTATTCATATTCTTTTGTATTTGTTTCATATACATCATTTTAGCTTTTTGATACAAATTTTTCTGCTTTAACAGTTGTCGATAGAATACATTCGCATTTTTTAAATAATGCAGATTAATCCAACAACAGTCTTCATCCCTTTGATTCATTGTTGGATATAACCAATTTTCATCAAATAGAATAGCATTTTTATATCCACGTGTTTTTCTTTGATGAACATATGTTTTGATATCTTCCAAAACAATTTCACTATGTCCATCATGATAATAGACACGTATATATTGCTGAAATCTTTCTGCTAAAATAATAATTTTATTTGACTGCAATAACTTCAACTTCGATAAGTGCACCTTTAGGTAAACTTGCAACCTCAATGGCACTTCTAGCAGGATATGGCTCTACAAAGTATTGAGCATAAATGCCATTCACAGTATTGAAATCATTCATATCATTTAAAAATACGGTTGTCTTTACAACATGAGAAAAATCTAAATTTTGGCTTTCTAATAATCCTTTCACATTATCCAAAGCTTGTTTTGTCTGAGCCTCAATACCTTCTGGCATTTCTCCAGTTTGAGGATTTAAAGGAATCTGCCCTGAAAAGAAAATCATATCTCCTAAATCAATCCCTTGACTATATGGACCAATAGCTCCAGGTGCTTTATCTGTCTGAACTACTTTTTTCATTCATAATACCTCCTTATATATTTTTATTTATTATAGCAAATTTTCATAAACTCGACTATATTTTTCTTTCAATATCAAGGACATAAAAAAGGACTTTTTTGTAAAGTCCCATTTATGCATTCACTGTTTTTGAATCTTCAACCATCTCTGGTTTCATCATTTTCATGGCTTTCATAGCCTCTCTTGCTTTATAGAATCCTTTCGCAATATTCAAACCATGATCTCCAATTCTTTCAAAATCTGTTAATATTTTTGTATAAACAACACTGTTTTCTGTTGTACATTTTTTATCTTTTAATCTGACTAACTGATTAATAGTAAATTGATGATGTGTTTTATCAATATTCTCTTCAATCACGTCGACTTTATCTACGATGCCACTAAATTCATCATAGTTCATAATTTTCAATTCATCAAGAATATTCACACAAAGACTACTCATAATGCCAATTTCATCCATAGCTTCATGTGAAAAATGACGATCACTCTTATAAAGGGCTTCTGCTCTTTGAGCAATGTTCATCGCATGATCTCCAATTCTTTCAATATCAGAAGAGATTTTCATAAACAATCCGATTGCCTGTGCACCCTCTACTGGAAATTCAGTTGAAATCGCATTTGTTGTAAATTCAACAATATTCTTATTCAGGAAGTTGATATAGTCTTCATTTTTCTGTAATTTTTCATACTTATCTTCCTTAAAATCTATCAGTAATTCAAAAGACTTTCGTACATTATCAATAGCCACTTCTAACATATTTTGTGTTTCATTAAACAATTGTGTATTAGCAATAGCACTTGTTCCAATATGATAATCATTTGTAAAGATATTGAAATCCAAGTATTTTAATTCCATCTTTCCTTCTAATTCAGGTTTTTCAGGTAAAATCAAGAATGATAAATCAACTAACTTTGTACCAACTGGTAATAAAACAATTGTTGTCACAACATTAAATAACGTATGTACATTGGCAATCTGTGCTGCTGGATTTGTTGGTGTTAAAGATGCCATAAATGTCGCAAATGGTGTCACCAAACTGATAATTACGAATATAATTGTTCCAATAATATTAAATGATAAATGAATAATCGTTGTTCGTTTGGCATTACGATTCGTTCCAATTGCTGCTAAAACAGCTGTAATACATGTTCCAATATTTTGTCCAAATAAAACATAGATTGCTGATGGTAAAGTGACGACTCCACTCATTGCTAGAGCCTGCAAAATTCCTACAGAAGCTGATGAAGATTGGATAATAGCTGTAAAGACTGCTCCGACTAAAATACCAATCAATGGATTCTGGAAGTTTGCTACAAGACTCGCAAATTCTGGTGAATTTCTTAATGGTGCCATCGCTGTTGACATCATTTCCATCCCCATAAATAAAATACCTAAACCAGCGATAATTTCGCCAAATGCATCCAGTGTCTTGCTTTTAAAGAATGCTATCAAGACAACACCTACAAAGGCAATAATTGGTGCTAATGCAGTGATATCTAAAGCAATCAGCTGTCCTGTAATCGTGGTTCCAATATTGGCACCCATAATGACCCAAACTGCATTTGTTAATTGCATCAATCCAGCATTCACAAAACCTACAACCATGACTGTTGTTGCTGAAGATGATTGAATAATCGCTGTAATCAAAGCTCCCACTGCAACACCTAAAAAACGATTTGATGTCAATTTCTCTAAAATTGACTTCATCTTATTCCCGGCTGCCAGCTCTAGACCATTGGACATCATTGTCATTCCATAAAGGAATAAAGCTAACCCTCCAAGTAAAGAGAATATGTTTGTCAGTTCCATCATGTCCCTCCTATTTATATACAACTAAAACTTAACATATTCTTTACATAATGTAAATATTTTTAACACAATCTTAACATAAATATCGACATATTTCTTTTTTGATTTTCATAAAAAATCGTCTTTAAATCATACATTCGTAATCCATTTTAACGAAAATCACAAATAGAGAACTCTTATCATAAAAGAAACTGATAAAAGACTTCACACAACCCACCTATTAACATAACAGCAATCGGACTCATCTTATATTTTAAAAGCAAAAATAGACAGATGATAAAAATAACCAGCATATTCACTTTTAAATGCGTCCAAGCTATGATGGCCTGTTCACCAAAGACAGCTGTCACAATAATCGAAATCCCAGCTGAGGCAATCATCGCAACAACTGCAGGTCTTAAAACATTCAAAACGCTTTGTAAAGATTCAAGATGACGATATTTCATATAAAAATAAGCAATAAGTGTCACGATGATTAAAGAAGGTAAAATACATCCAATTGTGGCAATGACAGCACCCCATAAACCACCTATTTTCTCACCGACAAAGGTTGCTGAATTAATGGCAATAGGCCCCGGTGTCATTTGTGAAATAGTCACAAGATCATTAAATTCTCCAACACTAAGCCAATGGTGAATATCAACGACCTGATTTTGTATCAGTGGCATGGCGGCATATCCACCTCCAAAACTCAAGGCTCCAATCTGTATAAAACTTAAAAACAACTGCCAATAAATCATTGTACAAACCTCTTTTCCAGATAAGTTTTGATGATACCAATCAACATACATAGCAAAATCACAAAAACAACATTGATATTGAAAACATATGTTGCAACAAATGAACATAACATGATCAAAAGATATAAAATATTTTTTTCTTTCAAGATACCAGCACCCATTTCAAAAACAACCGCTGTAATGACTGCTCCAACTCCAGCCTGCATTCCTTCTAGCATTGCAGCTACCAATGGATTATCCTTAAAAAATGCATAAAAAGATGAAACCAATGTGATAATGAAAAAAGGAGGTAGAATAGCTGCTAAAACACTGATTACAACACCTATGATACCTGCAAGTTTATATCCAATGACAATAGCTCCATTTACGGCAATAGCCCCTGGCGAAGATTGAGCAATAGCAACCAAATCCAACATTTCATCTTCTTCAATCCAATGATATTCATCTACAAATTTTTTACGCATTAATGTCACAATGACATAACCACCACCAAAAGTAAAAGCACTTAAATAAAATGTGGAAATAAACAATTTCCACAATTGCTTCTTTTTCACATTGAATCACTCCCTCATCACATCATATCATGATAACCAAAGTTAACATCTGTTTTATGTAAAGATTATCTTTATTTCACGAAAAATCTCTCATATAATTCTGGATAACCTATTGCCAGAGCTTGTCGAAACTGTCTGATTTCCTTATCTACAAAATTAATTTTTGCATAAATCAATATCACAAGACATAACAGACATACCACAACTAATGAACCCAAATAAATCATAAAAGCGCGACTTTGAACCTGACTCAAGCCCAGTATTCCAACACCAAAAAGGCAAATCATAGTGATAGCTATGGCTCGAATCCAACCTTTATTTTTTGCCTGATAATGATTATTTAACACTTTATAAATATCTTCCACTTCATCTAATGCATATATTCTCTCATTGATTTTCTTTAACATGTCCTTTGATAATCCAGGATTATAAAGATGTCTATACCCCATGATTTCATCTCCCTTTATAAGGTATTATATCATACAGAGATCCATATTTCTTTTCTTTCACTCAAATAAAAAAATTATGTTTTACTCATAGCTCATTATTTTCAACACATTTTCATATTTCAATGATGATTATAAATATAATGTCTTGATCTAACAAGTAGGCACTTTTTTGTAAGAAATAAAAAGAGCCCTCAAAGAGGGACTCTGAATTTCATTCTAAAATAAATCAGAATGTATTCCTGTACGAACCAACACAAGTGTTAGTTCATCTTTTTCTATTCTATAAATGAGAAGCCAATCGGGCTCAATATGACATTCTCTAAAACTTCTATAATTGCCCATCAGTTCATGGTCTCGGTATTTTTCATCAAGTGGATGCTGATTAGCCAATTCATTAACGACGTATTTCAGCTTTTCCAATTTCATTCCACGTTTCTTCATTAACTTATAGTCTTTTTTAAAGGCATTATGATATCTGATTTTAAGCATCTAAATCATCGAATAATTCATCTACAGTATCAAATGTTTGACTGAGATTCTGGTTTCTAGTCGTTTCATCTAATATTTTAAGAGTATCACTATTATATAGAGAAACTTCAAACGGTATTCTATGCTCTCTGCACATTTTCATAATGAAAATAGTCAAGGCAGTTGTAGGATTCAAGCCAAGTTCTTCACATATCTTTTCGAAATCTTTTTTGATTGAATCATTGATTCTAAAACTCATTTGCGCCATATCTCATTCGCCTCCTTCTTACCATTATTATAGCAAAATGTAATTCATTGTCAATACATTGAATTACATTAATAATATATGCAGTTTCAAGAGTTTTATACACTATGTTATCTTATTTTTTTACTATAAAAGGATATAAACTATTAAAACAATAGAAAAAAATAATTCCTTTTTCAGTGACTATTCTTCTCTTAATGTCTATTGAACAATGATGTCTTTTATTAAGTTTTTCTTCTTTATGAGTTCATTTTTAACAGCATAACTGTTCATTATGCAAAAAGATCCCTCAAAAGAGGGACCTTACTATTTCATTTTGGCAAGTTCACTTGCTTTTCCAATATAAGAAGCAGGTGTCATATGAATCAATGTTTCACGATCTTCGTCAGATAAAATATCAAGACTTTCAGCAAATTTCAAGATATCTTCTTTAGAAATACTCTTACCTCTTGTGAGAGCTTTTAAAGTATCATAAGCATCAGGGACACCATATTTTCTTAACATTGTTTGAATAGGTTCAGCTAAAACTTCCCATTTTTCGTTTAAATCAGCTGCAAGCTTTTCTTTATTAACAACACATTTAGCAAGACCATTTAATGTTTCATTCATAGCCTGTAAAGAATAACCAAAGGCTAGGCCTAAATTTCTCTGACTTGATGAATCAGATAAATCTCTTTGCATACGTGATTTAGGAAGTTTATTAGATAAGGCAACACAGATATGATTAGACATATCAGCATTGGCTTCACTGTTTTCAAAGCGAATAGGATTGACCTTATGAGGCATTGTACTGCTTCCAACTTCACCTTGAACTGGAATCTGTTTAAAATATTCCATAGAAATATAAAGCCACATATCAACATCTAAATCCATTAAAATATTATTGAAATGACGAATACCATCTAAAATATGACAAGTATAGTCATGGCTTTCAATTTGTGTTGTTAATGGATTGAATGTTAACCCTAAATAGTCTTCCACAAATTTCTTTGCTAAAGCAGGCCAGTCAAGGCGTGGGAATGCTGTTAAGATAGCACTATAGTTACCAGTAGCCCCATTAAACTTGGCTTTAATCTGAATATTTTCAATATTTTCAATGCTAGAAGCAAAACGATAAGCATAAACTTTAAATTCTTTACCAATTGTTGTTGGTGTGGCTGGCTGTCCATGGGTATGTGCAAGCATTGCATCATCACTATGTTCGACAGCCCATTTATTCATGGCATCGACAACTTCTTTAGCTTTCTTTAACCAAACATCCTTTAAACCATGTTTAATCATACAGGCATAAGATGTATTATTAATATCTTCTGAAGTACATCCAATATGAACAAAGCTGATCAGATAATCATATCCCATTTCCTTTAAAGTATTTCCAATATAATATTCAACAGCTTTGACATCATGACGTGTTGTTGCTTCAATGTCTTTAATTTTAGCAAAAGCATCTTCATCAAATTCATCGGCAATCTTTTCTATCTGTTTCATATGAGACTGATCAAATTTCTTTAGGATATCACTTTCAACATTTTCAATTAAAAACTTCAACCATTGAATTTCTACAAAAACACGATATTTGACCAAAGCATATTCGCTGAAATATTCAGCTAAAGATTCTTTAATATTTGCATAACGTCCATCTAAAGGACAAATTGTCATACTTTCAAAAACTTGTTTTTCCATTTATTTACCACCTTTAAAATAATTTACGCCCGCTTCAAATAATTTCTGATCCATGTCACCATAAATATTCTTATTTCTATTTTCACCTTGACGTTCACTATGAGCCATTTTTCCTAAGACTCTTCCATCACAAGAAATAATACCTTCAATCGCCATCATTGATCCATTAGGATTATATGGTGAAACCATTGTTGGTTGTCCATTTTCATCAACATATTGACTAAATACCTGTCCATTTTCAAACAGTTTTTCAATGACTTCTTTTGGTGCCACAAAACGTCCTTCTCCATGAGAGATCGGTACTGTATGAATATCACCAACATTGACACCAGTTAACCATGGTGAACGTACAGACGCAATTCTTGTATTAACCATCTGAGATAAGTGGCGTCCAATTGTATTGAATGTTAATGTTGGATCATTTTCATCCATGTCTTTGATATGCCCATAAGGAAGTAATCCTAATTTCACAAGAGCCTGGAACCCATTACAGATTCCAATCATCAGACCATCACGATTGTCTAATAAATCATCGATAGCACTCTTTAATCTTGGATTTCTTAAGACAGTCGCAATAAATTTTCCTGACCCTTCTGGTTCATCACCAGCACTGAATCCACCTGGTAACATCATAATTTGAGCACTGCGAATGGCTTTTTCCAGTTCATCAACAGAAGCTTTCATTTCCTGAGCAGTTTTATTTCTCATTAAAACAAGCTGTACTGTTGCACCTGCACGTTCAAATGCACGTTTTGAATCATATTCACAGTTTGTTCCTGGGAAAACAGGAATCACAACTTTGACCTCATCATAAGTCTGTTTTGCCTTTAATGGACTTCTTTCATGACAATCTTTCACAATCATATCTGATGTTGGTGCTTTTTCTTTTGTTGGATAGACATCATCTAAAACAGATTCAAAGACATGATAAGCTTCATCTAATGATAAAGTTTCATCACGATATATCATATCAGATGATTCTATTGTATGTCCAATGATTCTTGTATGTGGTAATGTCACAATGGAATCATTTTCCACTTCTAGAATCATATGTCCATAGTCTTTTTGCACTAAGCTTTCTAATGATAATTCATTATTGAATTGCACACCAATCGCATTTCCAAAAGCCATTTTATAAACAGCTTCAATAACCCCACCATCTTTAACTGTATAAGCACTATAAACTTGATGATCTTTCATCAATTTCATAATGCCATCATATTGTACTTTTAAAGCATCAAAGTCATAAATATGGAATGCATCTTTAGGTAACATCACTTCAACCAATGTATGTCCTGCTGCTTTTAATTCAGGTGTCATGACATCATGTACATCGGCTCCGGTAATTGCAAAAGAGACTAATGTTGGTGGCACATGGATATTTTCAAATGATCCAGACATTGAATCTTTGCCACCAATAGATGGCAGTTTCATTTCAGACTGTACACGATAGGCACCAAGTAATGCTGCAAATGGTTTTCCCCATTTTTCAGGAACATCAAGTAATTTTTCAAAGTATTCTTGGAAAGAGAAACGAATCGTATGATAATCTCCACCCATTGCGACAATTTTTGCAATAGATTCAACAATCGCATACATAGCTCCATGATAAGGAGACCATTTTGAAATCACTGGATTATATCCATAACTCATTAATGAACAAGTTGTTGTTTCTTTTCCTAAAACTGGAATTAAAGCAGCCATTCCTTCAGTTTCTGTTCTTAATGTTTTTCCACCAAAAGGAGATAAAACAGTTCCATTGCCAATTGAAGAGTCAAAACGTTCAACAAGACCTTTTTGACTACATACTGATAAACGACTTAAAACGTCTTTTGATGTTTGCACAAAAGATTCCTGTTTCTGTGCATCAAAAGGTGTTTTTGTAAAATCAGGTAATTCAACTTTAATATTCTGATAACGAGAAGCCCCATTCTTATCTAAGAAAGCACGGTCAATATCAACAACTGTCTGTCCCATATATGTCATCGTTAAACGATTCTTATCTGTGACTGTTGCAACTTTGACAACTTCCAAGTTTTCCTGATCACAAGCATCTTTGATAAAAGCTTCATCACAAGGATCAATGACAATCGCCATACGTTCCTGTGATTCAGAGATAGCAAGTTCAGTTCCTGTTAAACCTTCATATTTTTTAAGGACAGCATCTAAATTAATATCCAATCCATCAGCCAATTCTCCAACTGCAACACAAACACCACCAGCTCCAAAGTCATTACAACGTACAATACGTTTTGAAACTTCTGGATTTCTAAATAATCTTTGAATCTTTCTTTCTTCTACTGGATTTCCTTTTTGAACTTCAGCTCCAGCTGTTGTTGTAGTTTTGAGTTCATGTGATTTTGATGAACCTGTTGCGCCACCAATACCATCACGACCAGTACGTCCACCAATTAATAAGACAATATGTCCCTTTAATGGTTCTAAACGTTTCACCTGATCTTTTGGTGCAGCTGCTACAACAGCTCCTAATTCCATACGTTTTGCTAAAAAGCCTTCATCATAAACTTCATGTACAAAACCAGTTGTTAAACCAATCTGATTTCCATAGCTAGAAAAACCATGGGCTGCTTCCTGACAGATTTTACGTTGTGGAAGCTTTCCTTTCATTGTTTCATCCAATGGTTGTCTTGGATCTCCAGCACCAGTAATACGCATTGACTGATAAACATAGGCACGTCCTGATAATGGGTCACGAATCGCTCCACCTAAACAAGTCGCTGCTCCACCAAATGGTTCAATTTCTGTTGGATGATTATGTGTTTCATTTTTAAACATCAACAGCCAGTCTTCATCACCCTGATCAGTATGAACAGTTAATTCTACAGAACAGGCATTAATTTCCTGAGACACTTCCATATCATCCAAATAACCTGTTTTTCTTAATTCTTTCATAGAAATCGTTGCCAAATCCATCAAAGTCAATGGACGATCTGTATTGACACCATAAACCAAATGACGTGATGTTTTATAGTTTTCTACATCTTTTTCTAAGATTTCTTTAAACGCACCATTTTCGATATCTAAATCTGTAATAATAGTTGCAAAAGTTGTATGACGACAATGATCTGACCAATAAGTATCCAAAACCTTTAATTCTGTTTCTGTTGGATTTCTATGTTCCTCATTTTTGAAATAATCTTGAGTCACTTTCAAATCATCTTCATTCATAGCCATGCCATTATCCTGAATATAAGCTTTTAAATCATCATCACTCATATCAATAAAACCATCAATGACTGGAACAGGATCAATATGAACATCATCATCACTCAAATCTTCTGGTTTTTCTAATGATGCCTGACGCTGATCAACAGGGTTAATCAGATAATCCTGAATACGTTTCATATCTTCATCAGTTAATTCACCCATGAAAACAAGTAATTTAGCACATTTTACTTTGACATTTTTTTCTCCTGTTAATACTTGGAAGCATTGTTCACAGGCATCTGCCCTTTGATCATATTGCCCAGGTAAAAATTCAATTGCAAAAACTCTTGCTCCAGTAGACACTGGATAATTTTCCAAATAAACCTGATCAACCATAGGTTCACTTAAAATAGTCGGAATTCCCTGATTCAAGACGTCTTGAGTCACACCTTGAATATCATAACGATTCACAACACTTAAAGATGAAATCGTTGTGATTTTTAACTGTGTTTGAATATTATTCAATAATTCATTGGCCTCAACAGCATAGGCTTCCTTTTTTTCTACATATACACGATAGACTTTACTCATCTTTTCACCTCAATTTAATCCAATGTCTTTTCGATAGTATTTCCCTTGAAAATCAATGACTTGCGCTGCTTGATAGACTTTGTCTCTTGTTTCCTCTAAACTTTGTCCTAAAGCACAAATATTTAAAACACGTCCACCATTGGTTACAATATCTCCATTGTCATTAACTGCAGTTCCCGCATGGAAGACAACAATATCATCAGCAACCTGATCTAGCCCTGTAATAACCATGCCTTTTTCATAGCTTCCTGGATAACCCTGACTTGCTAAAACGAGACAAGCCGCATGTTCATCTTTCCATTTGATCTCCACATCCTTTAATGTTTTGGTACTCACAGCATACATAATATCAAACAAATCGCTATCTAAACGCAACAAAATAGATTGTGTTTCTGGGTCACCAAAACGGACATTAAACTCAAGCACTTTGGCTTTTTGATTTTCAATCATCAGTCCAATAAAGACAACCCCTCTATAATCCATATGGTCTGCTTTTAAACCAGCCATAAAAGGTTCTAGGATATCTTTTTGGAAGACTTCATCCATTCCTTCAGGCAAGAATGGATTTGGTGAAACAGTTCCCATTCCCCCGGTATTTGGTCCTTTATTTCCATCATAAATCTGTTTATGATCTTTGGCACTAACCATTGGAACAATTGTTTCTCCATCAGTAAAACAAAGGAGTGAGCATTCAAATCCTGTTAAGAACTCTTCTAAGACAACAGTACTTCCAGCTCCAGCTAAAGCCCCATCAATCATCATATCTTTTAATGTCTTTTTTGCCATATCTTCATCTTCACAGATGACAACACCTTTCCCTGCTGCTAAACCATCTGCTTTCACAACCACAGGATAAGCAAATGATGATAAAGCTGCAACAGCTTCATCATAAGAATGCACTTCCTGATAAGCAGCTGTAGGAATATGATGTCTTTTCATGAAATCTTTAGAAAAAGCTTTGCTTCCTTCCAAAGTTGCAGCCTGTTTTGTTGGTCCAAAAACTTTATGTCCATAACTTTCCAGTAAATCAGCCAGTCCCATGCATAATGGCACCTCAGGTCCAATCACTGTAAAATCAATCGCATTGTCTTCAACAAATTTTAAAATACCATCTAAATCTTCTACATTGCCAGGATGACAAGTTCCAATTTGGGCAATACCAGGATTACCTGGTATTGCATGAATTTCATCAACTTTCTGACTTTTATGTAAAGCATAAACAATCGCATGTTCACGACCACCACTACCAATAACTAATACTTTCATGTTTGCCTCCTCGCATTTCAGTTTTAATGTCTAAAATGTCTATATCCACTAAAGACCATTGGAATATTCTTTTCATTACACAAATCAATAGAATCCTGATCTCTGATACTTCCACCTGGTTGAATAATAGCTGCCACACCAGCTTTAGCGGCAACATCGACACAGTCATTAAATGGGAAGAATGCATCACTTGCAAGAACAGAACCATGGAAATCTTTATCTGGATTATTTCTAATCGCATTTTCTAAGGCCCAGACACGTGAAGTCTGTCCTCCACCAATTGCAAGAGTGACACCGTCTTTAACAATGCAGATGGCATTTGATTTCACATATTTGACAACTTTCATACCAAATTCCATGTCTGTTAATTGTTCTGGTGTTGGTTTTGCTTCAGTAACAACTTTCATTTCATCAATCATCTTTGTATTTAACTCTTGAACAAGTACTTTACCTTCAAGATATTTAATATCATATTTGGCATCTCTGGCATCTAAATTCTTTAATTTTAAGATACGCAAATTTTTCTTTTTCTTTAAGACTTCTAAAGCATCTTCATCAAAATCAGGTGCAGCTACAATTTCTAAGAAAATCTTATGCATCTGCTCAGCCGTTTGTTTATCAATTTTATAGTTCACAGCAACAATGCCACCAAAGATAGATTGTGGATCTGCTTCATAAGCTTTCATATAAGAATCATAACCTGTTTTCCCAATTGCAACCCCACAAGGTGTTGAATGTTTAATAGCAGCTGTGACAATCTGATTACCAAATTCTCTGACTAAAGCCACTGCTCCATATAAATCATTGACATTATTGAAAGAAATTTCTTTTCCATGTAATTGTTCATAATCTAATAATGATTTTTGAACATATGTATCTTCATATTTGTTAGCAGCCTGCTGAGAGTTTTCACCATAACGCAAATGTTCTACTTTCTTTAATGAAATATTTAATATTTCAGGGAATTCATCATGACACACATCAGCAAAGTAACGTGAAATCATCGCATCATAAGCTCCTGTTGTACTAAATGCTTTATAAGCTAAATGTAATCTGAAATCATAATCATCCTGATTGTTTTCAATCGCTTCTAAAACTTTTGTATAATCACTAGGATCAGTCACAATCAAAACATCTTTGAAGTTTTTAGCAGCACTTCTAATCATAGAAGGTCCACCAATATCAATATTTTCAATCATTTCTTCCATTGGTTTTCCAGCTCTTAAAGCTTTTTCAAATTCATATAAATTCACACAAACCAAATCAATAGGTTGTATTCCATGTTCCTGAATTGTTTTGACATGTTCAGGATTATCTCTTTTAAATAATAAACCACCATGAACTTTAGGATGTAATGTTTTCACTCTTCCATCCAACATTTCAGGAAAACCAGTGACATCATCAATCGCAATACATTTCACACCATTGTCTTCTAAGACTTTCATTGTTCCACCAGTAGATACAATTTCAAACCCCAGTTTCACTAAACCTGATGCAAAATCAACAATACCCTCTTTATTTGTTACAGAAATCAAAGCTCTTTTCACTTAAATCACCTTTGCCCTTCCATTTTCTACTTTTATTCTTCCATCACAATATAACCCAACAACTTCAGGTAAAATGCGATGTTCAATTTCTAAAACTCTTGCCTGAATATCTTCAGCTTTATCTAAATCAGAAATATCACAAGCCTCCTGCTTAATGATAGGACCACCATCTATTTCACTGCTAACAAAATGCACAGTGGCCCCACTAACTTTCACACCTCTATTTAAGACAGCCTCATGAACATGCATGCCATACATACCTGCTCCACAAAAAGAAGGAATCAATGAAGGATGAATATTGATAATCTGATTTGGATAAGCATCAATGAGTTCATCAGTTAAAATAGCTAAATAGCCAGCCAAAACAACCAAATCAATCTTTCTTTCCTTAAGCATCGAAACAATCAATGCATCATTCTTTTTGATTACTGCTGTTTCAATGCCAGCTTTTTTGGCACGTTCTAAGCCATAAGCTTTTTGACGATTAGAAATCACTAGCTCAATCGTTCCATTGATTTTTCCTGCCTGGCAGGCATCAATGATAGACTGCAGGTCTGTTCCACCACCAGATATCATCACGGCAATCTTTAACATAATTGAACTCCTTTTTCTCCTTCTTCAATATGTCCTACAACATAACATTGATCGCCTGCTGCTTCAATGGCTTTCATAGCTGTGTCAACATCTGCAGGATCTAAAGCAATAACCATTCCTAGTCCCATATTAAACGTATTATACATCATCTTTTCTTCAATTTGTCCGTTCTTTTGAATCAAATGGAAAATTGGTGGGATTGGGTAACTGTCTTTACGAATGACTGCTAAAGCATGATCTGGTAACATTCTTGGAACATTTTCATAAAATCCTCCACCAGTGATATGAGAACATCCTTTCACTTTAACTCCAGCTTTTTTGATGTTCTTTAAAGCTTTCACATAGATTCTTGTTGGTGTTAATAATGTTTCACCCAATGTTCCATTTAATTCATCATAATATGTTTCTAAAGATTCTTTTGTGATATCAAAGACTTTTCTAACAAGTGAAAAACCATTGCTGTGCACTCCACTAGAAGCAATACCAACCAAAACATCGCCAGCTTTGATTGTAGAACCATCAATAATATCCTTTTTATCCACAACACCTACAGCAAAACCAGCCAAATCATAATCATCTTCAGGCATTAAACCAGGATGTTCTGCTGTTTCTCCACCAACTAATGCACATTCTGATTGAATGCAACCTTGCGCCACGCCACTGACAATTGTGGCAATTTTTTCTGGATAATTTTTTCCACAGGCAATATAGTCCAAGAAAAATAAAGGTTCTCCCCCACTACATGCAATATCATTGACACACATGGCCACAGCATCAATCCCAATTGTGTCATGTTTATCCATCACAAAAGCCAATTTCACCTTTGTTCCACAACCATCAGTTCCTGATAATAAAACAGGTTCATCCATATTTTTAATCGCACTTAAATCAAAAGCCCCTGCAAAGCCCCCAAGTCCTCCTAAGACTTCAGGGCGCATTGTAGCTTTGACATGTTCTTTCATTAATTCTACTGATTTATATCCAGCTTCAATATCAACACCAGCTTTTTTATAATCCATATGTTTTCTCCTTATTTATTTTCCATTCTTGCTAAAACTGCTTTATATGTTTCAATTAAATCTCCAATATCTTGTCTAAAGACATCTTTATCATATTTCTGGTTTGTATTAACATCCCATAAACGACAAGAATCAGGTGAAATTTCATCTGCTAATAAGATTTCTCCATCAGCTGTTTTTCCAAATTCAATTTTAAAATCAACCAATTTTAAATTTAATTTCAAGAAAAATGCTTTCAATAATTCATTAATCTTTAAAGTTGTTTCACGGATATATTTTAATTCATCACGAGTCGCAAGTCCTAAAGCAACCGCATGATCATCATTAATCAATGGATCTCCATAATCATCATTTTTATAGCTTAATTCAAAGATTGGTTCATCTAAAACAATCCCTTCTTTCGCTCCTAATCTCTTACAGAAAGATCCTGTTGTAATATTTCTGATAATGACTTCAAGTGGGAAAATATCCACCTTTTTAACTAAAATATCACGATCATTTAATTTTTTAATCATATGTGTCTTGATTCCTGCTTCTTCAAGCATATCAAAAATAATACAAGAAATTGTGTTATTTAAAACACCTTTTCCTTCAAACTGATCATGTTTAGCACCATTGCCAGCTGTCGCATCATCCTTATAATGAATCATATATTCATTTGGATTTTCTGTTTCATAAACTTGTTTTGCTTTTCCTTCATATAATAATTTTGCCATTGTTTTGTCTCCTTTATTGAAATTTTTCGATAACTTCCTGATTCGCTTTTAAAGCCTGTTCTTCCATATTCTGACGTTCTTTTTGTAATTGCTCTTTGATTTCATCATGTTTGATGGCCATAATCTGTAAAGCTAAATAAGCCGCATTCTTGCTTCCATTAATAGCCACTGTCGCAACAGGAATCCCTGAAGGCATCTGAACAATAGAAAGCAGGGCATCCATACCATCTAAAGTCGCTCCACTAAGTGGGACTCCAATAACTGGTAAAACAGTCTGTGATGCTACAACCCCAGGTAAGGCAGCAGCCATACCAGCCGCTGTAATCACAACTTCTGTCCCATTTTCATTGACTTCTTTCATAAACGCACTCAATCCTTGATGGGCACGATGTGCTGATAAACATCTGACCTGTACATCAACACCATAATCTTTTAAAATTTGTACGGCTGGTTCTACTTTTGGTAAATCACTTGTAGAACCCATAATCACTGCAACTTTCATTCAAACTCTCATCCTTTCATTAAAATAATCCGACAATTTTTCCATCTTCATCTATATCCATATTCACAGCTGCTGGTTTTTTAGGTAAACCTGGCATACGCATAATATCACCACTGATAGCTACCAAAAATCCTGCTCCTGTATTAGGAATCAAATCATTAATTTTCACAACAAAACCAGTTGGTCTTCCAAGTAATGTTGGATCATCTGATAATGAGTATTGTGTTTTGGCAACACAGATAGGAAGTTTTCCTAAACCTTGTGCTTCATATTTCTTCATTTTATTGATAACTTTCTTTGTGAAAGTCACATCATCAGCCCCATAGATTTCTCTGGCAATGACTTTAATCTTATCAGCAATAGATAAATCCAAATCATAAAGAGGTTCAAAATGAGCTTCTTTTGTTTCTAAGACATTTAATAATTTTTCAGCCAAGTCAATACCACCATCTGCTCCTTTAGCCCATACTTCACTGATGGCCACATCAACACCTTTTTGCTGACAGATATCTCTTAACAGCTGAAGTTCTGCTTCACTATCTGTTGGAAAAGCATTAATCGCAACCACACTAGGTAAATGATATTTATGAATATTTTCAATATGTTTTTCTAAGTTTTCAATTCCTTTTCTTAAAGCATCTAAATTTTCCTGAGCTAAATCTGCTTTATTGACACCACCATGCATCTTTAAGGCACGCACCGTTGCGACAATCACCACAGCATCTGGTTTTAATCCCGCTTGACGACATTTGATATCTAAGAATTTTTCAGCACCTAAATCCGCTCCAAATCCTGCTTCTGTAATCGCATAATCTCCTAGTTTCATAGCCAGTTTTGTTGCCATCACAGAATTACATCCATGCGCAATATTCGCAAATGGACCACCATGAACAAAGACTGGTGTATGATCTAAAGTTTGTACTAAATTAGGTTTAATCGCATCTTTTAATAATAATGCTACGGCTCCTGTTGCTTGAATATCATCAACAGTCACTGGTTCACCATCATAATTATAGGCAACAATCATGCGTCCTGCACGTTGTTTTAAATCTTCTAATGATGTTGCCAGACATAAAATCGCCATGACTTCACTGGCAACAGAAATATCAAAACCATCTTCTCTTGGAACACCATTAACCTTTCCACCAAGACCCACAACAATATGTCTTAACGCACGATCATTTAAGTCTACACAACGTTTCCAGACAATCTGACGTGTATCTATATTTAATGGATTTCCCTGTTGAATAGAATTATCCAGCATCGCTGCAATTAAGTTATTCGCAGTCGTAATTGCATGAATATCTCCTGTAAAATGTAAATTAATATCTTCCATTGGTACAACCTGGGCATAACCACCACCAGCAGCACCACCTTTGATTCCAAAGCATGGTCCTAAACTTGGTTCACGCATCGCTACAACAGACTTCTTTCCTAGCTTATTTAAAGCTTGAGATAAGCCAATCATTGTTGTGGTTTTTCCTTCACCTGCTGGTGTTGGATTAATTGCAGTGACCAAAATCAGTTTTCCATCTTCACGTTCTTTCAGCTTTCCAATGGCTTCCAAAGAGATTTTGGCTTTATATTTTCCATATAGCTCTAAATCATCTTCATCCAATCCCACTTTTTTTGCTATTTCTTGAATTGGTTTCATCTTTGCACTTTGTGCAATTTCAACATCCGTTAACATCATTAAACACCCTTTCTTTTTTTATTTTCAGGACTTCTTGACACTTTCTTTATATCATAAATTCATGTTTTTGACTATTGATATCGCTATCAATTTGTGAAAAACCAAAAAAAGAGCCTAAACGTCCAGACATTTGCCCAGACGGTCGACTCTTTAACATTATACTCCATGTGGTCCATTCCACTTCCGTCAGTTGTATAACTAACTGAATAATATCATTTTTCATGTTTTTTTTCAATATTTATTCGTCTTTTAAAGCGTATAAATAAATGATTGAATCGCATCATTAATCAATTCCTTATTCATTACAGAAGTGGGCACACAATCTCCATTTGTCAGTTCTAGCTCACCATTACGAATCAATAAAATAGAATGCATATTCACAAAATAACGTGGATGCATCTGAAAAAAAGAATGTTTCAACAGTTTCGCTTTTAATCTTGTCAGATCCTGAAACTGACCATAATAACGCTGATGCTGCGTCACGACCTGTGTCTGAAAACGACTGTTTTCAATATAACAGATTTCACTAGGCATAAAACGACGAATACGACCATCATTCAAATAAAAAATAACCTGTTGATTTAAAATACGATACTGTTTCCATATTCTTTGAAATTCACCAGCTAATAAATGTTTGAGCTCTTTCTTTAAAAACATCTGAAAGCCATGGGCCCTAAAGCTTTCATGCATATGTGAATAATCATCACCAACATAAATAATAAAACATTCAGGACAGGCATCATAAAGCAATGCCCCCATCTGAAAACCATTTTCTCCATCAATACGATCCCCAATAAACGCAATATCATAACTGGCTTTCTGATTCATACGCAACATATTCACATAATGCTGATAACTATCTACAACGATATCTTCTTCCATTTCGATTTCATCCAATAGATGTTTAATTGTTTCTATACACTCTTCATCATCCATACAAATAAATGCTCTCATGATTCTCCTCCTCTACTTCATCTTTATTGTACTCTCTATTTTCACCAAAAAAATGCCACTTTCACTCCTGTTTGTGCATTTTTGGCACACTTTTGATATTTTTTTACCTCAATCTGTTATGGTGTAAAAGATAAAATGATCACGGAAAGGAGAATGAATAATATGAAAGAACACCGCTTCTTATGGAAAGCATTTCTTTCAAAAGAAAAATTGATATTATGTCTCGTCATATTGATATTAATGGTTATCAGTATGATTTATAGTTTTCAACAATCCATCTTTGCGCAAGCTGGATATCAGCAGGCCTATCCCAATGCCGGTCTGGAATTTTACTATAGTCTGTTTCGCATTGGTACAAACCCAATTCTATTTATTTTATTTATGTTGCTGTTACCAAATATCATGTCCTATGATATTTTGAACATGCATCAAAACCACGCTTCATACATGATTGAGGTGCGTCTGACAAGACAACATTACTACCTGGAAAGCTTTATTAAAAATATCGTTCTTTCCGGTATTGTTGTTTTGATGATGGAATTCATCCTGCTAGCCATCAGTCATTTGTTTTTAGCACCTGTTCATTTTCAAAGCATGAGTTATCCAGAAGGATATTATATAACCACACAACTTCTTTTTTCTCATGAAGTCATAAATCTGATTGCTTTTTTAATCATGACAGCACTAGGATATGCGTTGGTATCCAGTATCATCTTTTCTTTACAGGCTTTAATAACCAACAAGTATGTCTATCGCTGTTGTGGTGTCATTTTAGGCATTCTGCTCGTTTTATTTCCTGCATTAATTCAGGGATATCTTCCTGTCCCCGAAGCTGCTTTTCTTATTCAAATCAACAATCTCGTTGCTTTAGGACTGGAACATGTACGTGAAAATCCTTTTGGCTTTTCCCATTTTATGATTTATGGAATTTGTTTTCTCATCTATAGCATGATTTCTCTCTTTTGTTTTCAACTCTTTTGTATAAGGAGAGAAAATTATGACTAGAAAACTTATCAGATTGCTTGATATAAAAATAATCATCATCTTGATTCTTATGTTGCTTGCTTCACCCATCCTTTGTGGTAAGAACACTTATACAATCTGCTTGATTTATTCCAATTATTTATGTGTCTATATGAATAATGTCTTTTTATTAATGAATTATCAGATTGTCTCACGTATCAACGCACTTTTATATCCCCTGATCACAAGACTTGGAGAACAGACATTTTACACATCTGTCTATATACTTTTTGTTGGTCTGGGATTTATTTATACACTGATAATTTATATGAGCTATGCCTTCTTTTTTGGAGGCATTCCCTCTGATGCAATGTTTGTAACAATTGTATTTATGATTTTCAATCTTTTGGTTACCTTACTGGAAAATACCATCATTTATTTACAGGTTGGTCAAAAAAAGAATTTTATTTTCTTAGCTTTACCTGTTTTTATCAATTTTTTATTTCACATTAGCTTTACTCAATTATTTTAAGGAGGACTTATGTTAGATATTAAAGATTTAAATATAGCATTTCATAGACATCTTGTTTTACATGATTTATCGTTACACCTTGATGGTCAGGAACTGGTTTATATTCATGGCATCAATGGTTCTGGAAAATCAACTCTGTTTAAACTCATTTGTGATATTATCAAACCTATGAGTGGCAGCATTGAAAAAGACAAAGATTTATCCATTGGCGCTTTAATTGAAAATCCAGGTTTTTTAGAAAATGAAACTCTGGAATATAATCTCAAATTTCTAGCCTCACTCAAAAATCATTATGATCCTGTTTTGGTAGAAAAACTTTGTCGAGAATTCGATTTACCTTATTATGAACGTATGAAACTCAAAAACTTTTCTGTGGGTATGCGTCAGAAAGTTGGAATCATTCAAGCCATCATGGAAGATCAGCAGTTGATTTTATTGGATGAACCAACACGCGGTTTAGACCAAAAATCCATTCAAACTTTCTGTCAGATGATTAACGATTTACATGACCAGGGACGTACTATCATGATTGCTGCACATGATTATTTACCAGATATTCACTATACACATATATATCGTTTAGATCATGGTCAACTACATCCAGATGAAATGGATTAAAACTTCTTTAATCTATAGCCTGATACTCTGGTTATGCAAGCAGCTCTATGGTGAGCTCACACCCTATCTGATTTTTCATTATCCATTTTTTGATTTTCGTTATTTCTTATTTTTAGCGATTCAAATCTTTTGGAGCCTTGTTTTCTATCAGATTGTTTACCAATATCTCTGTCTACATACTTTTATATCTTTACGCTTAAATTGGCAGCAGAAAATGCGATTATATATCTGGCAATGGATGAAATATTTATGTTTTTATATCACAATTCATGTTATAGTATTAATGGTATTATCACTTCCAATTCCTATTGATTTATTCATCATGCAACTTTGTATATGGAGTCTATTTTTTATGATTTTACTTGTTCTTCATCAAAAATGGAGTTATCATTACGTTTCCATGATATTCATGGTTATTGGTATACACTTGGTCATATAA